>NZ_JBHVEU010000460.1:0-7116 GCF_042802075.1 Kitasatospora sp. NPDC057518 | reverse complement strand
GCCGACTTCCTGCGCAACTCCGTGGAGGCCCAGCGGCGAGGCGAAGCCGAAGCCGCGCGGGGGGGTGGGGGGTGGGGAAGCGAAGGGCCCGCGCGCTCGGGTGGGTGAGCGGGCGGGCCCTTGCGGGGGTGCTGCGGTCAGCCGACGGAGGAGTAGGCGATGATGCCGCGGCGGAGGCCGTCGACGGCCTTGCGGGCGGTCTTGCGGAGTTCGACGTCCTCGCCGGCGGCGTCCTGGATCTGGCCCAGGACGTCGATCAGCTGCTTGGTCCAGCGGACGAAGTCGCCGGCCGGCATGTCGGCGTCGCGCAGGACCTGGTCGAGGTTGTGGCCGAGCGCCCAGCGGTAGGCGACCCAGGCGAAGCCCAGGTCGGGCTCGCGCTGGCCGACGCCCTCGGCGGTGTTGATCCGGTGCTGCTCCTCCAGGGCGTCCAGGTGGCCCCAGATCCGGACCATCTTGCCGAGCGCCTCCTTGGCCGCGCCCTCCGGCACCCGGGGGGCGCCGGCGTCGTCGGCCTGGCGGGCCTCGTACACCAGCGCCGAGGCGCAGGCGGCGAGTTCGGCGGCGGCCAGGCCGCTCCAGACGCCTTCGCGGATGCACTCGGAGGCGAGCAGGTCGAGTTCGCCGTAGAGCCGGCCGAGCCGCTTGCCGTCGTCGGTGACGGTGTCCCCGCTGAGGTAGCCGAGGTCGGTGAGCAGCCCGCAGACCCGGTCGAAGGTGCGGGCGATGGTGTGGGTGCGCGAGCGCATCCGGCGTTCGAGCAGTTCGGTGTCGCGGTGCAGCCGGTGGTAGCGCTCGGCCCAGCGGGCGTGGTCCTCGCGGTCGGAGCAGCCGTGGCAGGGGTGCTGGCGCAGTTCGGTGCGCAGCCGGGTGATCTCCGGGTCGTCGGCGGCGGCCGCGCGGCCGCGCCGGAACCGCTCGGGCTCCAGGTGGCCGGCCTTGGTGCGCAGCGCCGAGGCGAGGTCGCGCCGGGACTGCGGGCTGCGCGGGTTGAAGGACTTGGGGATGCGCAGCCGGTCGACGGCGACGACCGGGTGCGGGAAGTCGATCATGGCGAGCCGCTTGACCTGCCGCTCGGCGGTGAGCACCACCGGGCGCGGGCCGTCCTGGTAGTCGGGGTGGCGCGGGCCGCCCCGGCCGGAGCGGTTGACCGGCGGCAGGCCCGGGTCGAGGACCAGGGCGAGGCCGGCGAACTTGCCGGTGGGCACGTGGATGACGTCGCCCGGCTTGAGCTGCTCGATGGACTCGACGGCGGCCGCGCGGCGCTGGCTGCTGCCCTCGCGGGCCATCTCGTTCTCGCGGTCCTTGAGCTTGCGGCGCAGCTCCATGTACGCGTCGAAGTCGCCGAGGTGGCAGGTCATCGACTCGCGGTAGCCCTCCAGCCCCTCCTCGTTGCGCTGCACCTGGCGGGCGATGCCGACCACCGAGCGGTCCGCCTGGAACTGGGCGAAGGACGTCTCCAGCAGCTCGCGCGAGCGGTGCCGGCCGAACTGGGAGACCAGGTTGACGGCCATGTTGTACGAGGGCCGGAACGAGGACTTCAGCGGGTAGGTGCGGGTGCCGGCCAGGCCGGCCAGCGCCTCCGGGTCGAGGCCGCGCTGCCACAGCACCACGGCGTGGCCCTCGACGTCGATGCCGCGCCGCCCGGCCCGGCCGGTGAGCTGGGTGTACTCGCCGGGGGTGATGTCGGCGTGGGTCTCGCCGTTCCACTTGACCAGCTTCTCCATGACCACCGAGCGGGCGGGCATGTTGATGCCGAGCGCCAGGGTCTCGGTCGCGAAGACGGCCTTGACCAGGCCCTTCACGAAGAGCTCCTCGACCACCTCCTTGAACCGGGGCAGCATCCCGGCGTGGTGGGCGGCGATGCCGCGCTCCAGCCCGTCCAGCCACTCGAAGTAGCCGAGGACGTGCAGGTCCTCGTCGGGGATGTCGGCGCAGCGCTCCTCGACGAACGCCCGGACGAGGGCGCGGTCGGAGTCCTTGTTGAGCCGCAGGCCGGAGCTGAGGCACTGCTGGACGGCGGCCTCGCAGCCGGCCCGGCTGAAGATGAAGGTGATCGCGGGCAGCAGGCCCTCGGCGTCGAGCCGGTCGATGACGTCCACCCGGCCCGGCGTCCAGACCCGGCCGGGACGGCCGTTGGGCATCGAGCGGCCCCGGCCGCGGCCGAAGCGGTCGCGCGGGTTGCGGTCGAGTTCGGAGCGGGCGAGCCGGACCAGTTCGGGGTTGACGGCCTTGCCGGGGTTCTTCAGGCTGTGCTTGGGGCGGCCGTCCCGGTCCGGGTCGGCGAACAGGTCGTACATCCGGTTGCCGGCCATCACGTGCTGCCACAGCGGCACGGGGCGGGTCTCGGAGACGATCACCTTGGTGCCGCCGCGCACGGTGTCCAGCCAGTCGCCGAACTCCTCGGCGTTGGAGACGGTCGCGGAGAGCGAGACGAGGGTGACCGACTCGGGGAGGTGGATGATGACCTCCTCCCAGACGGCGCCGCGGAAGCGGTCGGCGAGGTAGTGCACCTCGTCCATCACGACGTAGCCGAGGCCGTCGAGGGTGCTGGAGCCCGCGTAGAGCATGTTGCGCAGCACCTCGGTGGTCATCACCACCACGGGTGCGTCGCCGTTGACGGTGTTGTCGCCGGTGAGCAGGCCGACCTTGGCGGCGCCGTAGCGCTTGACCAGGTCGCCGTACTTCTGGTTGGAGAGCGCCTTGATCGGCGTGGTGTAGAAGCACTTGCGGCCCGCGGCCAGGGCCAGGTGCACGGCGAACTCGCCGACGATCGTCTTCCCGGAGCCGGTGGGGGCGGCGACGAGGACGCCGGAGCCGGCCTCCAGCGTCTCGCAGGCCTCCAGCTGGAAGTCGTCCAGCGGGAAGTCGTACAGCTGCTGGAAGCCGTACAGGGCGGTGGCCTGCTCCTGCGCCCGGCGACGGCTGGCCGCGTACGCCTCGGCGGGGCTGAGCTCCTGGTCGTCCTGGGGCTCTGGATCGGGGGTGTTCATCGCCGTCCGGGTGTGATTGGTGTGATCTCGCATCTCAGCGAGAGGTTACCCGGGTGGACTGACATCGATAGCACCGTTTTTCCGTGCGACGGATTCACTCTCTCGGCACACTCCCGGGATCAGTTCCCTCTCAGATCCATAGTTGCAAATGTCTTCAAGTGATCGGGACGGAGTCAGGCCCGATCGTCTCCGGTCATTCCTGGTGGAGGCCGGTGACGGCTCCCTACCGTCGTCGTCCCAGCCACCACGACACGGGAGGACCGCCACGATGGCGAACCTGGAGACGTCCCTCAAGGAGTCCATGGCGATCGAGGGCGCGATCGGCGTCGCCCTGGTCGACTGCGGCAGCGGCATGGCCCTCGGCACCCTGGGGGACGGCGCCGAGCTGGACCTGAACGTCGCCGCGGCGGGCAACACCGACGTGGTCCGCGCCAAGATGCGCACGATGGAGATGCTCAACCTGCACGACGTCGAGATCGAGGACATCCTGACCACGCTGACCCACCAGTACCACCTGGTCCGGCCGCTCACGGCGCCCGGCGCACGCGGACTCTTCCTCTTCCTCGCGCTCCACCGCAGCCGCTCCAACCTGGCGATGGCCCGCCACCGGCTCACCCAGATCGCACTCGCGCTGGAGGTCTGACCCCGGCCGATCCGGGGAAGCCCGGACCGCCCTGGGGAAGCCCGGGAAAGACCGGACCGGCCCGGGGAGACCCGACGCGCCTAGCCCTTCAGCAGCTCCGCCAGTCCGTCCGCCAGCCGCTCGTACTCCTCCGGCCGGTTGTACAGCTGCGCGCTGACCCGCAGCACCCCGCCGCCGGCCCAGGGGCGGACGGCGATCCGGGTGCCGAACCGGTGCCACACCTCGGCCATCAGCGCCTTCACCTGCGGCTCGGTCTCGCCGTACCCGGCCGGCAACCGGACGGTGCGCATCCACACCCCGGGCGTCGCGGGCAGCGGCGCCAGGCCGGCCCGCTCGGTCAGCGCATGGCGGCCGTACGCGGCGAGGGCGGTGTTGTGGGCGGCCACCGCCGGGTGGCCGAGGCCGCGCAGCAGCTCGAAGCCGGCCGGGGCGGCCAGCCAGGGCGTGTAGTCGCAGGTGCCGCGCCACTCGACGTTGCCCGGGAAGCCCTTGTCGTGCTCCCAGGACAGTGCCAGCGGGCGCACCCGGCCGGTCCACTCGGGGCGGACGGCGAGCACCCCGGTGGCGCGCGGGGCGAAGGCCCACTTGTGCAGGTTGCCGAACCAGAAGTCGGCGTTCGGGTCGATCGGGGCGGGCAGCATGCCGGGGGCGTGGGCGCCGTCCACCACGGTGGTCACGCCGCGGGCGCGCAGGTCGGCGAGCAGGGCCGGGCCGGCGACCAGGCGGGCGGTGGGCGAGGTCAGCTGGTCCAGGACGGCGACGGTGGTGCGGCCGTCCACGGCGGCGAGCACCGCCTCCCGGACGGCCTGCTCGTCGGGGGCGTCCAGCGGGACGGGGGCCACCACGAGTTCGGCGCCGGTCTCGGCGGCCTTGCGGGCGGCGGCCTGGGTCACCGCGCCGTAGCCGTGGTCGGTGACCAGGATCCGGTCGCCGGGCGCGAACGGGATGCTGTCGAGGGCGATCGCGACCGCCTCGGTGACGTTGGAGACGAGCGCGAGCCGGTCCGGGTCGGCGTCGAGTTCGGCGGCGATCAGGGCGCGGGCGGCGGCGATCCGGGACGGGAGGTCGGCGAAGAAGCCGTCCGGGTCCTGCTCGTGCTCGGTGCGCAGCCGGTCCTGCGCCCGCTGGACGGGGACGGGCACCGCGCCGAAGGAGCCGTGGTTCAGGTGCGCGGTCCGCGGCGACACGCTGAACAGCCCGTCGGCGGCGGGCAGTGGCGCCGGGGGTTCGACGGTCCGCAGGTCCTCGATCACGGTTTCCTCCGCTCACTGGCGCACACTGGTGTGTGACATTTCACATGACAGACTACTGGTCGGGACACACACCGCGCGACCACCATCGGGCCGTGACCATCACCGACGCCTTCCTTGCCCTCAGCGCCCGTACCGGTCGGTTCACCTTCGGCGCGCCGCGTGCGTACACCTTCGCCGAGGACGGTACCCGGCTGCTGCTCCTCCGCTCCAGCGGTCCGGAGGATCCGGTCGACCGCCTCCACCTGCTCGACACCGCCACCGGCGAGGAGCGGCTGGTCGCCGACCCGGCCGCGCTGCTGCCCGGCCGCACCGGCCGACGCGACGACCTGCCCGTCGTCGAGCGCCGGCTGCGCGAGCGCAGCCGGCTGGTCGCCGCCGGGATCGGCACGTACGCCGCCACCGCCGACCTCGCCACCGCCGTCTTCACCCTGGACGGCCGGCTGTTCCGCACCGACACCACCGCCGGCACCAGCGACGAACTCCCGGTCGCCGGGCCCGCGTTCGACCCCCGGCCGGACGCCACCGGACAGCGCGTCGCCTACGTCGCCGAGGACGCCCTGTACGTCACCCCCGGCCTCGAACCGCTCTCCCCCGCCGACGGCGCCCGCTGGGGCGTCGCCGAGTTCGCCGCCGCCGAGGAGCTCGGCCGCCACCGGGGCCACTGGTGGCGCCCGGACGGCGGCGCGCTGCTGGCCGCCCGGGTCGACGAATCCGCCGTCCCCCGACGGTACTTCGCCGACCCGGCGCACCCCGGCGAGGCCCCCGAGGACTTCGCCTACCCGCAGGCCGGCGGCCCCAACGCGGACGTCCAGCTCTGGGTGCTCGGCCTCGACGGCACCCGGGTCCGACTGCGCTGGGACACCGAGGAGTTCCCGTACCTCTGCGCCGCCTCCTGGGCCTCCACCGACGAGGTGCTGCTCACCGTCGCCGACCGCCTGCAGCAGAACGTGCTGCTGCTGAGCGCCGACCCGGCCACCGGTGACACCGCCGAACTCTCCCGCACCACCGACGAGTTCTGGGTGGACGACCTGCCCGGCACCCCCGCCCGGCTGGCCGACGGCCGGCTGCTCACCGTCCACGACACCCCGCAGGCCCGCGGCCTCGCGCTCGACGGCAAGCCGCTGGACACCACCGGCCTGCAGATCCGCCGCGTCGTCGGCCGGCTGCACGGCCGGCTGCTCTGCGAGACCGGCGAGGGCGACCCGTTCGACCAGTACGTCCACCTGGTCGACCCGGACGGCGGCGCACCCGAGCCGCTCGCCTCCGGCCCCGGCCTGCACTCGGCGCTCGCCGCCGCCGACACCCTGCTGCTCACCTCGGCCACCGCCGACGGCTTCCGGCGCGTCATCAGCCGCGACGGCCACGAGCTGGCGCTCACCGACCTCAGCGAGCCGCTGCCCCACCGGGTGGAGCCGCAGCTCGCCCGGGTCACCGAACGCGCCCTGCCCAGCGCCGTGGTGTACCCGCGCGGCCACGTCCCCGGCACCCGGCTGCCCGTCCTGCTGGACGTCTACGGCGGGCCCGGCTACCAGGCGGTGGCCGCCGAGCCGCGCCGCTGGCAGCTCAAGCAGTGGTGGGCCGACCAGGGCTTCGCGGTGGTCACCGTCGACAACGGCGGCACCCCGTTCGTCTCCCCGGACTTCTCCCGCACCATCTTCCGGCGGATGTCCCAGGTGGCGCTGGACGACCAGGTCGACGCGCTGCACGCGCTCGCCGAGCGGCACCCGGACCTCGACCTCGGCCGGGTCGGCGTGCGCGGCTGGTCGTACGGCGGCTACTTCGCGGCGCTCGCCGTGCTACGCCGCCCGGACGTCTTCCACGCCGCCTGCGCGGGCGCCCCGCCCACCGACTTCCGGCTCTACGACACCGCGTACACCGAGCGCTACCTCGGCCTGCCGCAGGAGAACCCGGAGGGCTACGCCGACGACTGCCTGCTCCCCGACGCGCCCGGCCTGAGCAGGCCGCTGCTGCTGATCCACGGGCTGGCCGACGACAACGTCCACCCCTCGCACACCCTGCTGCTCTCCCAGGCGCTCACCCGGGCCGGCCGCCCGCACAACGTGCTGCCGCTGCCCGGCGCCACCCACATGACCCCGGGCGGGCTGCTGGAGCAGCTGGCCCAGGCCGAACTCGCCTTCCTGCGGGCCTCCTTGGGCTGATCCGCAGCAGCGTCGGGGCCGCCGGGTGACGGCCCGGCAAGCGGAAGGGCGTCGCACCCCCGGGTGCC
>NZ_JBHVEU010000459.1:0-7132 GCF_042802075.1 Kitasatospora sp. NPDC057518 | reverse complement strand
GCTCGTGGTGCTGGTCCGCCGGGACGGCCGGTTGGTCGGCGCGGGCGCCTTCGTACGCCGCGGCGGGCCGCTCGGCGGCCTGACCGGCCTCGGCGGCGGGCTGGTCGACTACACCGACGTCCTGCTCGACGACGAGTGCGCCGACCGGGCCGCCGCCGAGTTCGCCGCCGCGCTCCCGCTCACCCGCCCCTGGCACTGGCTGGAGCTGCGCGAGGTGCACCCCGAGGCGGCGGTGCACCGGGTGTACGGGCACTGGCGCGGCAGCCGCCGCCGCTACCAGGACTCGCTCTGCCAGTACCTGCCGGCCGTCCCGATGGACCGGCTGCTCAAGCGGGTGCCCGGCAAGACCGCCCAGCGCAGCCGGGTGAAGCTCCGCAAGATCGCCGAGGCCGGGGTGGAGGTCCGCTCGACCCCGGTGGCGGAGGTGCCGCAGGCGCTGGACGCGATGCTGCGGCTGCACTTCCTGCAGTGGCAGGCGCGCGGCGTCACGCCCGAGCACCGCACCGAGCGGTTCGCCCGGCACCTGGCCGAGTCCAGCACCGGACTGGTCGCCGCCGGCCGGGCCGCCGTCCACCAGTTCCACCTGGACGGCCAGCTGGTCGCGGTCAACCTGCTGCTGCTCTGCCCGTCCTTCGGCGGGCTGTACATGTACGGTGCGCACCCGGTGCTGCGCGAGCGGCTGGACATCGCCGGACTGCTGTTCAGCGCGGCGCTGGACGAGACGGTCGGCGCCGGCGTCCCGCTGCTCGGCCTGCTGCGCGGCCAGGAGCCGTACAAGCAGCGGTGGCGGCCGGACCAGCTGGCCAACCAGCGGCTGCTGCTCGGCCCGGCGGGGGCGGCACCGGCGGCCGCCGTCCGGGCCGGGGCGGTGCGCGCCCGGCAGGCGGCGGCGCACCAGCTGCGCACCCGCTTCCCCCGCCTCAAGGAGGCGCTGCTGGCCCGCCGCCGCAGCTGACCGCTCAGTGCCGGGCGTGCCGCGCGCCGCCCGTCGGCTTGTGCGTCGGCTTGGGGGCCGTCGGACGGGTCGACGGGCTCGCCGCCCGGCTCGGGGTGGCGCCACCCCCGGGCACGGCGGGGGCGGCGGGTACGGCGGGCGCGTCCGGCGGGTCCTCCGGAGCCGGTGCCGGGGCGGTGGGCGGCGCCGGCACCCCTTCCGGCACCGGGGCCCCCTTCGAACCGGACATCAGCTGCTTGAACGTCGTCGCCGAGCGGGGATTGCGGTCGCACTCGAAGAAGCCGTGCGGACAGTAGTCGGTGACGGTCTGGTAGGCGGTGTCGTGGGTGCGGATCCAGTCGACCATCCGGCGCACGTACTCGGGGTTGTCGCCGTTGCGGAACAGCCCCCACTCCGGGTACGAGACCGGCTTGCCGCGCTTGGCGGCGAACTCCACCTGGTCCTGGAGGCCGTACGGCTCGCGCACGTAGTCGTCGAAGGTGCCGCCGGCGGGCTGGTCGTAGCTGTCCATGCCGATGATGTCGACCACGTCGTCGCCTGGGTAGCACTTGGTCCACGGGACGGCGTCCAGGCCCCGGCTGGGGGCGAAGTCGAAGCGGAAGCGCTGGCCGGGCACCGAGCGCATCACCCCGACGATCCGCCGCCAGTACGCCTTCCACGCGGACGGGTCGGGCTTGCAGCGGTGGGTGTAGGTGGTGCCGTTCATCTCCCAGCCGAGCGTGAGCACGGTGTCCGCGCCGCCCAGCGCGACCAGCCGGCGCGCGAGCTTGAGGAAGTGCGCGTCGAAGTCCCCGCGCTCCCCCTGGGCGAGCAGCCTGGCGACCTCGCCGTCCGGCACGTTCGCCTCGTTGGGCACCAGCATCGGCACGCCGAGCACCAGCAGCCGGGACGGGTCGGCCTGCCGCCACTGCGACCAGAGGCCGAGCACCATCGCCTCGCCCTCGATGTCGCTCCAGTCGTTGCCCGCCAGATAGGTGTGGCCGACCTGCATGTTCGCGTCGCCGAGCCACTGCGCGTACTGGCGGATCTGCGGGATGTGGTTGTCCCAGGAGCCGACGAAGGCGCCGAACGGCGGCTCGTGGTTCGGCCGCTGGACCGGAGGGCGGGGGGCCGCGCCGCGCGGCTCGACGGCGTCCGAGGAGAGGGTGTGCCGTTCGGTCTGGCTGAACGGCGTCCCCGCCGGGACGCTGGCCGTGGCCATCAGCAGCAGGGTGGCGGCGGCCAGCGTCAGGCGGCCGATTCGCATGGTGCTCTCCTCCGGACGTCGCGTGGGCGGGGCGCACGGTCTCGGCGTGGACGGACCGTGACGCCCCGCTGGCCGACAGTAGGCCCGAAGGGGGACGAAAAAGCCGAATGTCACCCTAAAGTGGGCGCCATTCGAACGCCGTCTGCCGCAACGGCCGGTGGCCGGTGCTCAGGTATCAGATCTGTAACGGTCCGGCCGGGCCCGTCCGGCCCGCTCCGGCGGACCCGGCGGAGCGGCCACGGCCCCGACGGCGCAGGTGGGCGGGCGGGCGCGCGGGGAGGGCGCGCGGGGCCCGGCGGACGCCCGGCGGGGCCCGGCGGGGGCGGAACCGGGCTGACTCGCGTACCCGGTGAAAGGTACGCTCCGGCCGTGTCCTGGAAGCCTCTGCGTGTACTGACCCCCCGCTCGATCCTGCCTGCCTCGGCGGTGGTGCTGGTCCTTGCGGCCGGGGCGGCGGCGCACGCGAACAAGCCGGTGCCGTTCGGCGACCGGGTCGCGGGACCGGGCGACGCGGGGGCGACGCCGGTGAACTCCGAGTCGCTCGGCTCGGCCGACCTCGACCTGCGGGTGGGCCCGGGCCTGGAGGCCTTCCACCAGCAGACCGGCGAGCAGGCCTGGTCCTACCGCCGCGAGGGCGTCGAGGCGCTCTACCTGGCGATGGCCGGCGACAACGCGATCGTGGTCTGGGACGACGGCATGGTCACCTCGGTGCGCCCCGGCGACCACGAGGTGCGCTGGCACCGGGTGGTGCCCGGCCTGGCCGACTGGCTGCACGGCGACGGCGAGCCCGGCGCCGACAAGCGGACCGACGCCCAGCGCAAGGCGCTCGCCAAGCAGCGGGCCGCGGCCGCGCTGCACACCGTCCAGCGGGACGGCTCGCCCTGGCTGGCCCTGGTCACCCCGAACCTCACCATGGGCCTGCGCGACGCCGACGGCGACCTGCGCTACAACGACAAGCCCTCCGGCGGCTGCGTCTACGACCCGCTGCGCGCCGTCCACACCGACTACGCCGTGCTGATCCCGCGCACCTGCACCAACAGCGGCGGGCAGGCCGTCTCCGGCGGCATCACCGGCTACCGGCTGGACAGCAACGGCTGGTCGACGAGCACCGGCCCGACGGCCACGGTCAAGGTGCTGGACCGCAGCCGGGTGGAGATCACCGACGGCCCGGTCGTCCCGCCCCGGGTGTTCGACACCAAGGCGGCCGCGCCCGAGACGGCCTGCGGCAGCGTGGGGGCGCCGTTCGCGGCGGTCCGGCCGCAGGGCGGCTGCGCGGCGGACCCGGCCGCCGGCCAGGACCCGGCGGCGAACCTGGCCCCGGACGCTCCGGCGGCCGCCGGAGCCCCCGCGGGGGACCAGCCGACCGGGCAGCCCCAGTAGTCGGGACGGCCTCCGGTCGGTGGGCCGGCGGGCCGGTGGATACCCCTGGGCGGTACTTCCCCGGGGGCGGTACGGGGCCCGGTAGACTTGCCGTCATGGCTATCTTCTCCGGGCAATAGCGGGCGGCGGCGCCGCGAGGGCCGCGCCGACCGCCGATGAAGCCCCCCTCATGCCAACCCGGCCCCGGGTCCGTCGCACCCGGCCGCCCGCCCACGTCCCAGGAGTAGTCCCCAGCCATGATTTCCGCCAACGCCCTCGAACTGCGTGCCGGTGCCCGGATCCTGATCGAGTCCGCGAGCTTCAAGGTCGCCGCCGGTGACCGGATCGGCCTGGTCGGCCGCAACGGCGCCGGCAAGACGACGCTCACCAAGGTGCTGGCCGGCGAGGGCCTGCCGGCCGCCGGAACCGTCACCCGTTCGGGCGAGGTCGGCTACCTCCCGCAGGACCCGCGCACCGGCGACCTGGACGTCCTCGCCAAGGACCGCATCCTGTCCGCCCGCGGCCTCGACACCGTGCTGAAGAAGATGCGCGAGAACGAGGACCGGATGGCCAACGGCCAGGGCGCCACCCGGGACAACGCGATGAAGAAGTACGCCCGGCTGGAGACCGAGTTCCTCACCAAGGGCGGGTACGCCGCCGAGGCCGAGGCCGCCACCATCGCCGCCGCGCTGGGTCTGCCGGACCGCATCCTCGCCCAGCCGCTGCACACCCTCTCCGGTGGTCAGCGCCGCCGCGTCGAGCTCGCCCGGATCCTCTTCTCGGACTCCGACGTGCTGCTGCTCGACGAGCCCACCAACCACCTGGACGCGGACTCGATCGTCTGGCTGCGGGACTTCCTGAAGACCTACAAGGGCGGCTTCATCGTCATCTCGCACGACGTCGACCTGGTCGAGACGGTCGTCAACAAGGTCTTCTACCTGGACGCCAACCGCTCCGCCATCGACGTCTACAACATGGGCTGGAAGCAGTACCAGCAGCAGCGCGAGGACGACGAGAAGCGCCGCAAGCGCGAGCGGGCCAACGCCGAGAAGAAGGCCGCGACCCTGAACGCGCAGGCCGACAAGATGCGCGCCAAGGCGACCAAGACGGTGGCCGCGCAGAACATGGCCCGCCGCGCCGACAAGCTGCTCTCCGGCCTGGAGCAGGTCCGGGTGAACGACAAGGTCGCAAAGCTGCGCTTCCCCGACCCGGCCCCCTGCGGCAAGACCCCGCTGACCGCCAGCGGCCTGTCCAAGTCCTACGGCTCGCTGGAGATCTTCACCGACGTCGACCTGGCGATCGACCGGGGCTCCCGGGTCGTCGTGCTGGGCTTCAACGGCGCCGGCAAGACCACCCTGCTGCGGATGCTGGCCGGAGTGGAGGCGCCGGACACCGGCGAGGTGATCCCGGGCCACGGCCTGAAGATCGGCTACTACGCCCAGGAGCACGAGACGCTCGACCCGGACCGCAGCGTCCTGGAGAACATGCGCTCGGCCGCGCCGGACACCGACCTGGTGCAGATCCGCAAGATCCTCGGCTCCTTCCTGTTCTCCGGGGACGACGTGGACAAGCCGGCCGGGGTGCTCTCCGGTGGTGAGAAGACCCGTCTGGCGCTGGCCACCCTGGTGGTCTCCTCCGCCAACGTGCTGCTGCTCGACGAGCCCACCAACAACCTCGACCCGGCCAGCCGCGAGGAGATCCTGGGCGCGCTGCGCGAGTTCTCCGGCGCCGTCGTGCTGGTCACCCACGACGAGGGCGCGGTCGAGGCGCTCGACCCGGAGCGGATCATCCTGCTGCCGGACGGCGTGGAGGACCTGTGGAACCCGGGCTACGCCGATCTGGTCTCGCTGGCCTGACCGGAAGTAGACGCGAGATCCGCTTTTTGGATGAGAATATCTAGTCCTTTCGGCGTGTCCGGGAATGAAGTAGACCTGGATTCCGTTTAAGGACTTTCCGTCGGCCCGCCACTCGATCGTGGTCGGGCCGACGCTGCTGATCAGCTCTTTTTCGGCAAACAGCGGCATCAGTCCGGGGGCGCGCACTCTGTGTGAGCGCCCTGCTGCGCTCGGATCACCACCGGTGGACCACGCAATTCCGACATCGACCTTGTCGAATGGGTGGCCAGGACGCGGTGGATGGGTGATCATGGGAATCTGACCGAGCAACGCTACGAGGAGGCACGGGTGGCCGAGACTCTGAAAAAGGGCAGCCGGGTGACCGGTGCCGCGCGTGAGAAGCTCGCGGCCGATCTCAAGAAGAAGTACGACTCCGGGGCGAGCATTCGCGCTCTCGCGGAGGAGACCGGTCGTTCGTACGGCTTCGTGCACCGGATGCTGAGCGAATCCGGAGTCATTCTCCGGGGCCGCGGCGGTGCCACGCGGGGCAAGAACAAAGCGACTGCCGGGGCCAGTTCCTGACGGTTCGTCAGCCATTGGCTGGATGACGCGGCGGCAGGACGCCGACCGAGGAGACGACGGTTGACCATTCAGCCGGGCGTCCGCCCTCGGGTCGTGTGGACCGGCCGCCGATCGTCATGTCCGGGGTGTCGTCCGTCCCCCGTTTTCCGAAGTCCGTTCATTTCTCCCGGGACCGTCTCCTTCGTTCCCCCGCCGAGTGCCCCGGGCCCCGTCGATCCTTCCCGGTCGGGGCCCCTGCCCTTGCGCGTCGAGGTTTGTTACTCTCCGGTAGCCACGTCCCTCGCCACCGGAGGTTCCCCGCATGACCGCTCCCGCCACCGACCCGCAGGCCCCGAGCTGGGAGCGGGACGGCGTCCGCCTGGAGATCGACGGTGAACTCGCCGTCGTGACCCTGTGCCGACCCAAGCGGCGCAACGCCCAGTCGCCCGCGCTCTGGCGCGCCCTCGCCGCCGCCGGGTGCGACCTTCCCGGCAGCGTCCGGGTGGTGCTGCTGCGCGCGGAGGGGGTCTCCTTCTCCGCCGGGCTGGACCGGGCCATGTTCACCCCCGAGGGCATCCCGGGCGAGCCCACCTTCCTCCAGCTCGCCGCCTCCTCCGATCAGGAGCTGGACGCCGCCATCGCCTCGTACCAGGAGGCCTTCACCTGGTGGCGCCGTCCGGACCTGGTCTCCATCGCGGCGGTCCAGGGCCACGCCGTCGGCGCGGGCTTCCAGCTGGCCCTCGGCTGCGACCTGCGGGTGGTCGCCGAGGATGTCCAGTTCGCGATGAAGGAGACCTCGCTGGGCCTCGTCCCGGACCTGGCCGGCACCAAGCCGCTCACCGAACTCGTCGGCTACGCGCGGGCGCTGGAGATCTGCGCGACCGGCCGCTGGGTGGGGGCCGAGGAGGCCGCCGCGATCGGACTGGCCAACCTGGTGGTGCCGGGCGAGGAGCTGGACGCCGCCGCCCGGGACCTCGCGGCGGCGCTGCTGGCCGCTCCGCGCGGCGCGGTGATCGAGACCAAGGCGCTGCTGCAGGGCGCCGCCGGGCGCTCCTTCGACGAGCAGCGTTCGGCCGAACGGGCGGCGCAGGCCCGTCGGCTGCGGGAGCTCGCCGGGATCGGCGACTGACCGCACGGTGATGACGCGGGGCCCGGCCCGGGGAGATTCCCCCGGGC
>NZ_JBHVEU010000458.1:0-7208 GCF_042802075.1 Kitasatospora sp. NPDC057518 | reverse complement strand
CGGACCCCGCCGGGGGCCCGGCCCACGGGCGTGTCCGGGGGCGTTCGGGGAGGCCGCTTTTGCCGTGCGTACCGCTACCGGTACGGTCGGTCCCGCCGGGTGGTGATCGCCCGGATGGCGCACCCCGCGCGCGGCGCGGCACACCGGAAGGGTCAGCGATGGCGATCGCGAAGGCAGAGCGGCTGATGAATCTCGCCCTGTGCCTGATGAACACCAGACGTCCGCTCTCCAAGAAGGAGCTGCGGGAATCCATCGAGGCGTACCGCGAGGCCTGGCAGAACAGCAGCGAGGACGCCTTCAACCGGATGTTCGAGCGGGACAAGGACGACCTGCGCGAGCTCGGCCTGGTGATCGACGTGGACGAGAGCACCCTGGACGGCGAGCTCGGCTACCTGGCCCGCGCCGACCGCAACCGGCTGCCCGAGATCGCCCTGGACGCCGAGGAGGCGGCCGCGCTGACCCTGGCGGCCCGGGTCTGGCAGCAGGCCAAGATGTCCGGTGCGGCCAGCGGCGCCCTGCAGAAGCTGCGCGCGGCCGGGGTGCCGTTCGCCGAGGCCGAGGGCCGGACCGCCCTGGAGCCGCGCATCCCCGCCCGGGAGGCCGCGTTCGAGCCGCTGCTCACCGCCGCCCGGGACCGCCGTCCGGTCACCTTCGAGTACCGCAAGGCCGGCGCCGCCGCCGTCGAGCAGCGCAGCGTCGAGCCGTGGGCGCTGGAGTGCTGGCGCGGGCACTGGTACCTGGCCGGGTACGACCGCGACCGGGGCGACGCCCGGGTGTTCCGGCTCAGCCGGATCACCGGCCGGGTGAAGGCGAAGTCCGGGGCCTTCCTCGGCGCCGTGCCCGAGCACGTGGACGTCCGGGCCACCGTGGCGAAGTTCGCGGGCGAGGGGGCGACCGCCACCGCGACCGTCCGGGTCCGCCGGGGCGCCGGCTTCCCGCTGCGGACCAAGGCGCTGGGCAGCACCCGGGTGGACGAGCTGTGGGACGAGCTGGAGATCCCGTACGGCAACGGGCTCGGCGCGGACCTGGCCGAGTTCGGGCCGGACGTGCTGGTGCTCGGGCCGGAGGAGCTGCGGGCGGATGTGGTCGACCGGCTGCGGGCGGTCGCGGGTTTCGAAGGAGTGGGCGCGTGAGCAACGCCATCGACCAGACGCGACGGATGCTGTCGCTGGTCACCTACCTGCGCGAGCGGCCCGGGGCCGAGGTCGCCGAGGTGGCCCGGGCGTTCGGGATCAGCGAGCGCGAGCTGATCGCGGACCTCAACGTGCTGCCGATGTGCGGCACCAGCTTCCGCGGCGGCGACCTGCTCGACATCGACACCGACGGCGAGCGGATCTGGTGGCACAACGTCGACGACGTCGCCCAGCCGCTGCGGCTGGCCGCCGACGAGGCGACCGCGCTGCTGGTGGCCGCCCGCGCGGTGGCCGGACTGCCGGGCCTGCGGGCCGGGGACCGGGAGGCGCTCACCCGGGCCGTCGCCAAGATCGAGAACGCGGCGGGGGAGAGCGCCGAGGGCAGTGCCCGGGTCGGCGTGACCTTCGAGGCGGAGAGCCACGTCTTCGCCGACATCGACCGCGCGCTCAGCGAGGGCCGCCGGCTCTGGCTGCGCTACTACTCGCACGGGCGCGGCGGGATGACCGAGCGCGAGGTCGACCCGATCCGGCTGCTCACCGAGGGCCACACCTACCTCGAGGCCTGGTGCCGGACCTCCGAGGACCACCGGATGTTCCGGCTCGACCGGGTCGCCGAGATCCGCGTCCTGGACGTCCCGGCCGACCCGCCCCGGCGCGAGCCGCGCGACCTGAGCGGCGGGCTGGTCAACCCGGCGGCGGACGACCCCGAGGTGGTCGTCGAAGTCTCCTCCGGCGGCCGCTGGGTGGCCGAGTACTACACCCACGACCGGGCCGAGGAACTGCCCGACGGCGGGCTGCGGATCACCCTGCGCAGCGCCGACCCCTCCCAGCTGCGCCCGCTGGCGCTGCGGCTGGGCCGGGACGGCCGGATCGTCTCGCCGCCCGAGCTCGCCGAGCAGGCGCGCTCGGCCGCGCGGGAGGCGCTGGCCGCCTACGGGGAGGGGCGGGTCTGAGCGGTGGAACCCGGGACCAGATTCAAGGTGTACTGCTCCGAGTGCCGGGAGAAGGTGGAGCTCCCGGCCGAGGACTTCCGCCTGACCCTCGGTCGCACCCCGGCCCAGGCGCACTACAGCTTCGGCTGCCCGCGGTGCGGGGCGGCGGTGCGCAAGCCGGCCGGGGAGAAGATCGTCGAGGCGCTCACCGGGGCCGGGGTGCGCACCATGCGGCTCGTCCCGGCCGAGGGGTAGTACGCGTATAGGCTGGGGCGCATGTCCTGGATGCTCGTCGCCGCCGTCCTGCTCGCCACCGCGGGCCTGCTGGTCCTCGGGGTCCTCGCGATCCGGCTCTGGCTGGACGTGCGGGCGCTGGCCAAGGGCGTGGACGCGGCCTCGCGGGCTCTGGCCGCGGCGGCCGGGGACCTGGCGGACGCGGTGCCCGCCCAGGGCGCCCCGGCGGGGGAGCGGAGCGTCCCCGCCGCATAGCACGGTCGGGACCGCGGTGGTACGGGGGCTGCTGCGCGCGGGCGGGGGCGGGTTACGCTCTCAGTTGGCTCCTGAACCGTGTACCGGGGGCCGCTGTCCTGTTCGGGCGGCCGTCGTCGTGGCGTCATCCGCAGCGGTTACCATCCGCAGCGGACGGCCCGTCGGGCCGCCATGACTGAAGGTGGTCGCGCATGCGCATCTCGATGACCGCGATCGTGGTGATCGTGATCCTCGCCATCGTGCTGTTCGGAGCCAAGCGGCTCCCGGACCTGGCGCGCTCGCTGGGCAAGTCGATGCGGATCCTGAAGAGCGAGGCGCAGGCGATGCGTTCGGACGGCGAGTCCGAGCAGCCGGCCCGGCCCGCCCCGGCTCCGGCCCCGGTCGACGGTGCCGCGGCCAGGACCGTCCAGGCCGCTCCGGGAGCGTCGGCCACGGCCCGTCCGGTGACCGAGCCCTCCGCCGGGGCCTCCGCGCCCGACGGCGACCGCCCGCACTGAGCGCGGCGCACGTGAGGCACCTGACGCCCGCCGCGCACACCGTGTGCGCGGCGTTCGCGACCACGGAGGCCCGCCGACCGGCGGGCCCCGACGCACGAGTTGAGGACCGGGGTTGAGCAAGCTCTCCAAGGCGCCGAAGGCGTCAAAGGATCCTGAGGGGCGGATGGCCCTCGCCGACCACCTGAGGGAACTGCGCAACCGCGTGGTCAAGTCGGTCCTGGCGATCGTGCTGATCACCATCGTGGCGGCGGTCTACCACAAGCAGATCGAGGACTTCCTGCTGCAGCCGCTGCCGCGGTGCGAAACCCTGGAGCTGGCCAAGCACTACCACGGCAAGTGCGCCCAGGTCTCGAACATCGGTCTGACCGCCGGTTTCACCTGGATGCTGAAGGTGGCCCTGACGGCGGGTGTGGTCGGGACCGTGCCGATCTGGCTCTACCAGGTCTGGGCCTTCGTGGCGCCGGGCCTGCACAGGCACGAGAAGAAGTACACGGTCGTCTTCCTGATCTGCGGGACGCCGCTCTTCCTGGCCGGTGTGGCCGTGGCCATCCTGGTGCTGCCGACCACGGTCGACGTGCTGCTCTCGTTCACCCCGAACGACACCACGCCGATCCTGCCGCCCGAGGACTACTTCGACATCGCCACCCGGATGGTGCTGGTCTTCGGCCTCGCCTTCGAGTTCCCGCTGCTGCTGGTGATGCTGAACATGGTCGGCGTGGTCGGCGGCAAGCGGCTGCTGGGCTGGTGGCGCGGCATGGTCATGGGCATCACGGTGTTCGCGGCCTTCGCCACGCCGAGCGCCGACCCGCTGAGCATGCTGGCGCTGGCCGCGCCGATCTGGGCGCTGTACTTCATCGCGGTGGCGATCGCGATCTTCAACGACAAGCGCAAGGCGCGCCGCAACCCGGACTCCGGGCTGGACGACGAGGAGGCCTCGCACCTGGACCTCTCGGTGCAGCCGGTGGCCGGTGCGGAGTCCGTCCAGGCCTCGGCGGCCCCGGCGGCCGGTGCCTCGGTGCCGGCGTCCCGCCGCGAGGAGATGGACGACATCACCTGATTCGTTAGCCCCTGAGGGAGCCCTGGTCCGCCGCTGCCGAGCGGTGGGCCGGGGCTTTCCGCTGGTCGGGGCGGTTCCGGGTTTCGGCGGGTGGTCTTGGCAGCTCGCATGGCATGTGACATATTACTGGCGTGCTGAAGACCGAGACACCTCCCCTGGACGTGGTCGTGGTCGGCGCCGGTGTGGTCGGCGCCGCCTGCGCCTACTACGCCGCCCGCGCCGGGCTCGCCGTCGCCGTCGTGGACCGCGGGCCCGTGGCCGGCGGCACCACTGGCGCGGGCGAGGGCAACCTGCTGGTCTCCGACAAGGAGCCCGGCCCCGAACTCGACCTCGCCCTGCTCAGCACCCGGCTCTGGCGCGACCTCGCCGAGCGGCTCGGCCCGGCGATCGAGTACGAGCCCAAGGGCGGCGTGGTGGTCGCCTCCACCGCCGCCGGGCAGGACGCGCTGCGGGCCTTCGCCGACGGGCAGCGCGCCGTCGGGGTCGAGGCCGAGGAGGTGCCCGGCGAGCGGCTGCGCGAGCTGGAGCCGCACCTGGCCGAGGGCCTGGCCGGCGGCTTCCACTACCCGCAGGACGCCCAGGTCCAGCCCGCCCTCGCCGCCGCCCACCTGCTGCGCGAGGCCCGCCGGATGGGCGCCGAGCTGATCACCGGGGAGAGCGTCACCGCCGTCGACCGGGGCCCGGACGGCGCCGTGCGCGGCGTCCGGACCGACCGGCGGCACCTGGCCGCCCCCGCCGTGGTGAACGCGGCCGGCACCTGGGGCGGCGAGGTGGCCGCGCTGGCCGGGGTGCACCTGCCGGTGCTGCCCCGGCGCGGCTTCGTGCTGGTCACCGAGCCGCTGCCGCGGGTCGTGCGGCACAAGGTCTACGCCGCCGACTACGTGGCCAACGTGGCCAGCGGATCGGCCGGGCTGGAGACCTCCGCCGTGATCGAGGGCACCCCGGGCGGGCCGGTGCTGATCGGCGCCAGCCGTGAGCGGGTCGGCTTCGACCGCACGCTCTCCCAGGAGGTGCTGAGCCGGCTCGCCGCCCAGGCCGCCGCCCTCTTCCCGGTGCTCGCCGACGTCACCGTGCTGCGCGCCTACCGGGGCTTCCGCCCGTACCTGCCGGACCACCTGCCGGCCATCGGCGCGGACCCCCGGGTGCCCGGGCTGTACCACGCCTGCGGGCACGAGGGGGCCGGCATCGGGCTGGCCCCGGCGACCGGGCTGCTGATCAGCGAGCAGCTCACCGGCAAGCAGCCGGAGCTGGACCTCGCGCCGTTCCGGGCGGACCGCTTCCCGGCCGAGTGACGGCGTGACGGCCCGGCCGCCTGCGACCGAGGCCTGTGTGAGATTCCTTCCTGGACCCGTGAGATTGGAGAGGCCGCCGATGCGCCGCCGCACCCCCGCCGGGCTGGTCGAGGCCGAGCCCGGGCCCGCCCACCACATCGAGTTCGACGGGCGGCCCGTCCCCGCGCTGCCCGGGCAGTCGATCGCCGCCGCGCTCTGGGCCGACGGCGTGCTCGCCTGGCGCACCACCCGGGTCGGCGGGAAGCCGCGCGGGGCGTTCTGCGGGATCGGCGCCTGCTTCGACTGCCTGGCCACCGTGGACGGCCGCCCCAACCAGCGCACCTGCCTGCTCCCCGCCGAGCCCGGCACCACCGTCACCACCCAGGAGGGCCACGGCCGTGCCGACCTCGCCGTCTGAACCCCTCGACGCCCCGCCGTACGACCTCGTGGTGGTCGGCGCCGGCCCGGCCGGGCTGGCCGCCGCCGTCACCGCCGCCGACCTCGGGCTGCGCTGCGCCCTGCTGGACGGCGGGCAGAGCACCGGCGGGCAGTACTACCGCCACCCGGCGCCCGGCCTCGGCGCGGCCCGGCCGGACCGGCTGCACCACCACTGGTCCGCCTACACCGGGCTGGCCGACCGGCTCGACGCGCACGGGCGCGCCGGGCGGGCCGCCTTCCTGGCCGGGCACCAGGTCTGGGCGCTGGAGCGCACCGGGGACGGCTTCGCGGTGCACGTCACCCGCGGACCGGAGAGCACCGACCGGGCCACCGTCCTGACCCGGTCGGTGCTGCTCGCCACCGGCGCGTACGAGCGGCAGCTGCCGTTCCCCGGCTGGACCCTGCCCGGGGTGGTCACCGCGGGCGGCGCCCAGGCCATGCTCAAGGCCGGCCTGGTGCTGCCCGGGAAGCGGATCGTGGTGGCCGGCAGCGGCCCGCTGCTGCTCGCGGCGGCCTCCTCGCTGGTCACCGCCGGGGCCGAGGTGCCCGCCGTGGTCGAGGCCACCGCCTACCTCGGGTACGCGCGGCGCCCCGGCGTGCTGGCGGCCGTCCCCGGCAAGCTGGTCGAGGGCGCCGGGCACGGCGGTGCGCTGCTGCGGCACGGCGTACGGCTACGCCCGCGCAGCGCGGTGGTCGAGGCGCACGGGACGGACCGGGTCACCGGCGTCACGGTGGCCCGACTGGACGCCGACTGGCGGCCGGTGCCCGGCACCGGGCGGCGGATCGACTGCGACGCGCTCGCCGTCGGCCACGGCCTGCTGCCGCAGATCGACCTGGCCACCGAGCTCGGCGCGCGGACCGTGACCGGGCCGGACGGCGCGGTCGCGCTGGAGGTCGACGCCCGGCTGCGCACCAGCGTGCCCGGCCTCTGGTCGGCGGGGGAGACCAACGGCGTCGGCGGCGCGGACCTCGCGCTCGCCGAGGGCGAGCTGGCCGCGCACGCGGTGGCCGGGGAGCGGCCCGCGGCCGCGCTGCTGCGCCGCCGCTCCCGGCTGCGGGCCTTCGCCGACCTGATGGCCGCCGCGCACCGGCCGGGCCCCGGCTGGACCGGATGGCTGCGTCCGGACACCGACGTCTGCCGGTGCGAGGAGGTGCCGGTGGCGGCGATCCGGGAGGCCGTCGAGGACCTGGGCGCGGGCGATCCGCGCACCGTGAAGCTGCTCACCCGGGCCGGGATGGGCTGGTGCCAGGGCCGGATGTGCGGTCCGGCCGTGGCCTGCCTGGCCGGACCGGGTGAGCCGGGGCCGGACCGGCGGCCGCTGGGCTGCCCGGTGCCGCTCTCCCAGCTGGCGGCGGGGCCGAACCCGGAGGCGTAGGGCGTGCCCGACCGC
>NZ_JBHVEU010000457.1:0-7246 GCF_042802075.1 Kitasatospora sp. NPDC057518 | reverse complement strand
GCCGGGGGCGGGCCCATCGGGGGCTGGATCAGCGGGCCCGTCGGGTAGCCGCGGGGGCAGCGGCCCCGTCGGGGAGCCGCCGGGTCAGCGGTCCCAGCGGTAGAACTCCCGTGCCATGGCGTCCTTCGGCTCCCGCCAGGTGGCCGGGTCGTACGCCTGCACGTAGGCGGTCAGGCGGTCGCTGACGGTCCGGAACTCCGGGTGCCCGACGACCTTGGCGACGGCGGGGCCCGGCGGGCGGTCGGCCTCGATCAGGTGGAGGTAGACGTCGCCGAACTGGAAGAGGCTGCGGCCGGTGACGCCGATCAGGTGCGGCAGTTCGCCCTGGTCGGACTCGGCGAACACCTCGGCGATGTCCGGCGCGGCCTCGGGCTTCATCCGGGCGACGATCAGCGCCCGGTGCAGGCCGGTCACAGCTCCGCCGCCCGCTTCTCGACCTTCTCCCGGATCAGCTGCATCTGGATCTTCGAGTTGCGGTTGATGTGGCCGGTCATGCCCTCGTCGTCGACCGGGGCGGTCGGCTTCATGGCGAAGTCCTGGATCCAGCGCATCCTGGTGCCGGCCGGTGCCTCCGCGTACTCCCAGCGGATCTCCATGAACTCGAACGGGCCGGGCTCGACCCGGCGGGCGCGCACCGCGAGCGCGTCCCGGTCGGTCTCCCGCTCGGAGACCCAGCTCCACACCTGGCCGTTCTCGTCGGGGTGCATGGTGAGCCGGAACCGGACGAGCTCGCCCTGCCGGTCCAGCACCTCCACCGAGGCGTACTCGCTGAACAGCTGCGGCCAGTTCTCCAGGTCGTTGGTCATCTCCCAGACCAGGTCGAGCGGGGCGGCGATGACGATCTCGTTGTCGGTGTGTCCGGGCATCTCAGGCACCAGCCTTCGTGGCGAGGGAGGAGTTGACCAGTTCCAGGAACTCGGCCGGGGTCTTGGCCGACTCGGCGCCCGAGGTGACCTTGAGGCCGTGCCGGTTCTCCAGCTCGCCGACCACGCCGAGCAGGCCGAGCGAGTCGACGCCGAACGTGTCGAACTCCGCGCCCGGCCGCGCCAGGTCGCCCGGGTCGACGGTGACGCCGGCCCGGGACTGGAGCAGGACGGCGAGTTCCGGATAGCTGAGGGTGTTGCTCACGGGTGTCCCTTTCGGAGGTGTGACGGGGTGGTGCGGGGCGGTGGTCCGGGCGGCGGTTCAGGGCCGCCAGCGCCGGACCACCAGCGCGGAGTTGGAGCCCATCAGCCCGCGGCTGACCACCAGGGCGGTGTTCAGTTCGGCCGGGCGGGCGCGGCCGGTCACCAGGGCGAGGTCGTGGCAGACCTCGGTGACGTTGGGGGTGGGCGGCAGCACGCCGTCCTCCATGGCCAGCACGGCGGCGGTCACGTCGAGCATCGGGGCGCCGCAGTAGGCGCGCCCCGTACCGGTCTTGGGCGCGGTGACCGGGACGCGTTCGGCGGCCGGGCCGAGCGCGTCGGCGAGCGCCAGGGCCTCGGCCCGGTCGGCCTCCGGCACCCCCAGGGCGTCCGCGAAGACCACGTCGATCTCCTCGGGCGCGATGCGGGCCTCGTCCAGCGCGATCCGGATCGCGGCCGCCAGCCCCGCCCGGGACTCCGCCCAGCGGGAGGCCCCGGTGAAGGTGGCGCCGTGGCCGACCAGTCGGGCCCGGATGCGGGCGCCGCGCAGGAGGGCCGCCTGCTCGTCCTCCAGCAGCAGCATCGCGCCGCCCTCGGCGGGGGAGAAGCCGCAGGCCAGCGCGGTGAACGGCAGGTACGCCCGCTCGGCCCGCCCGGCCAGGCTGACCTCGGGGTAGCCGAGCTGGCAGACCATCGAGTACGGCGCCAGCGGGGCCTCGGCGGCGCCGACCACCACCGCGTCGGTGCCGCGCTCGATCGTGCGGGCGGCGTGCGCGAGGGCGTCCAGGCCGCCGGCCTCGTCGCTGGCGACCACCCCGCACGGGCCCTTGTAGCCGCCGCGGATCGAGATCTGGCCGGTGCTGGCCGCGTAGAACCAGGCGATGGACTGGTACGGGCCGACGAACCGGGGCCCCTGGCCCCAGAGCTGCTGGAGCTCGCGCTGGCCGAACTCGCCGCCGCCGGAGCCGGCCGCGGTCACCACGCCGACCGCGAAGGGCTGTTCCGGGTCGGGCCGGAAGCCGGCGTCCGCCACCGCCAGGTCGGCGGCGGCCATCGCGTAGTGCGTGAAGCGGTCGGTCTGCACCAGGAAGCGATTGTCGATCGCCGACTGCGGATCGAAGCCGTTCACCTGGCCCGCGATCCGGAGCGGAAGCCCGGTGCAGCCCTCGCGGGATATCCGGTCGAGGACGCTCACGCCCTGCCTGGTGGCCTTCCAGAAGGCGTCGGCCCCGACCCCGTTCGGAGCCACCACGCCGAGCCCGGTGATCACCGCCCGGCGGCCCTGCTGACGTGACGTCATGGAACTCACCCCGTTCTGTTGAGCACGACGGCGGACTGGAATCCGCCGAATCCGCTGCCGACCGAGAGGATGCGGCTCAGCGGCAGCTCGCGCGCGGTGCGCGGCACGTAGTCGAGGTCGCACTCCGGGTCCGGAGTCTCGTAGTTGGCGGTCGGCGGCACGACCCCGTGGGCGAGCGCCAGGGTGCAGGCGACGACCTCGATGGCGCCGATCGCGCCGAGCGAGTGCCCGACCATCGACTTGATCGAGCTCATCGGGGTCCTGAAGGCGTGCGCGCCCAGCGAGCGCTTGACCGCGGCGGTCTCGTGCCGGTCGTTCTGCTTGGTGCCCGAGCCGTGCGCGTTGACGTAGTCCACCTCGGTGCGGTCCACCCGGGCGTGGGCGAGCGCGTGGTCGATCGCCCGGGACATCTCCAGCCCCTCCTTGGTGAGGCCGGTCATGTGGTAGGCGTTGCCGAAGGTGGCGAAGCCGCCGATCTCGCCGTAGACCCGGGCGCCGCGGCGGCGGGCGTGCTCCAGCTCCTCCAGGACCAGGACGGCGCCGCCCTCGCCGAGCACGAAGCCGTCCCGGTCGGCGTCAAAGGGGCGGGAGGCGTGCCGCGGGTCGTCGTTGCGCTCGCTGGTGGCCTTGATGGCGTCGAAGCAGGCGACGGTGATCGGCGAGATCGGGGAGTCGGAGGCGCCGGCTAGGCAGATGTCGGCGCGTCCCTCCTCGACCGCCTGGAAGCCGTAGCCGATCGCGTCCAGGCCGGAGGTGCAGCCGGTGGAGACGGTCTGCACCGGGCCGTGCGCGCCGGTCCGCTCGGCCACCGCGGAGGCCAGCGTGCTGGGCGCGAAGGCCCGGTGCAGCTGCGGTTCGGCCTGCCGGTGGTCCACGTCCCAGCGGGCGCCGGCCGCGCTCACCAGGGCGTAGTCGTGCTCCAGCCGGGTGGTGCCGCCGACGGCGGTGCCGAGCGAGACGGAGATCCGCCACGGGTCCTCGGCGGCCAGGTCCAGGCCGGCGTCGGCGATCGCCTCGTCGGCCGCGACCATCGCGAACTGCACGTAGCGGTCGGCCCGTTGGACGTCCTCCGGGCCCAGCCCGTGGGCCGCCGGGTCGAAGTCCACCTCGGCGGCGATCCGGGAGCGGAACCCGGTGGGGTCGAACAGCGTGATGCCCCGGGTCGCGGTGCGGCCGGAGGTCAGCAGCTCCCAGAACGCCGGGACGCCGACCCCGCCGGGGGCGACCACGCCGATCCCGGTGACGGCGACGCGCCGGGTCACGAGACCACCTTGGCGTGTTCCGGCGGGCCGGAGGCCGCGGTCCCCTCGGTGCTCACGTGGCCGAGGTCGGGGCGCGGGGCGAGCGGGCCGAGGTGGAAGACCATCCGGGCCTCGGTGTCGCCGACGTTGCGGAAGCGGTGGCGCATGTTGATCGGGATCATCAGGCCCTGGTCCGGCTTGAGCGGATGGGGCTTCCCGTCCAGGTCCACCTCCAGGTCGCCGCAGACGACGAACACGAACTCCTCGGAGTACGGGTGGTAGTGCTCGCCGATCCGCTCGCCGGGCCGGACGATCGCCAGGCCCATGAAGCCGCTGGTCGCGCCGCAGCTGGTCGGGGTGAGCATGGTGCGCAGCTCGGCGCCGTGGCGGCGGTTCTCCGGTGCCTCGTGGACGCTGACGATCCGTGGGGACTGCGTGGTCATGGAGATCTCCCGTGAGATGACGGAACGTCAGTTGTTGATCGGGTCGGCGGAACTGCGGTCGGTGACCGGGTTCATGGCGCGGGCCGCGAGGAAGGCGCCGAGCCCGGCGGCGCTGCGCAGGTCGCCCTGCGGGCCGAGGTCGAGCAGCCCGGCGAGCACGGCGGCCTGCCGGTCGTCGGCCACGCCGAGGGCGGCCGCCGGGTCGGCCTCGGCCGGCACCCGCAGGTCGACCAGGCGCACCACCACGTCCTCGCGGTGGAAGACGGTGGCCGCCGCGACCGGCCCGGTCGGGTCGGCGGTGGCGAGGTTGTCGTGCTCGGCCAGCAGCTCGGCCACCTCCTGCCCGCGGCCCGGGCGCACCGGGTAGAGCACGGCGTGCCGGTGCAGCCGGGCGGAGGCGGGGGAGCTGGCGATCGCCTGGTGCCGGGCGGGCAGCGCGGCCCTGGCGAAGAACGCCCGGGCGGCCTGCGGGTCGCCCAGTTGGCGGCTCTCCTCCAGGTGCGGGTTGAGCGCCTCCTCGACGGCCCGCACCTCGGGCTGCATCGCCACGTGGCGCAGCGCGTCGCCGAGGTTGCCGATCACCTCGACGGCGCGGACCACCCGGTTGCCGAGCATGAACAGCGAGGTGCGGCGCAGCCGGGTGTGCTCGTCCACCTCGGCCCGGGGGGAGGCGTAGCCGGAGAGGATGCGGGCCACCTCGGGCTCGCTGCCGGGCTTGACGGTGAAGGTCAGCGCGTGGCGCACCACCCCGTCCGGGCCGGGGTCGACCCTGGGCGGGCCGACGTGCCCGGCGGGAGTGGTGCGCGGCAGCCCGGGCGGCACCTCCATCGGGGCCCGGGTGCCGGTCGAGCCGGCCGCGGAGGTCTCGCGCAGCACGGCGTAGCGCAGCGAGCGGAAGTTGTCGCTGACGCAGCCGTGCATCGGCTTGACCATCTCCCGGTGGGCCGGGCTGTCCACCCACTCCAGGAAGGTCTCCTGGTCCTTCCACTCGCTGGTGATCAGCCACTGGCGCGGGTCGTTGATCGACTGGCACAGCTGGTCGCTGACGTGTCCGGGGACCGAGGCCACCTGGTGGCGCAGCTGCTCGTACACGTCGAGGAAGCGCTGCTGGGCGCCGTCCTGGATCTCCAGCATCAGCACGACCCGCAGCCGGGTGTCGGCCTCGTCGTGCTGCTTCGGCTGGGGTTCGGACAGAGTTGTCATGATCCACTTTCTGCTCTGGGCCGCACGCTGCGGGCCGTGTCGGCCGTGCCCGGCGGGTGCTCCCCGGCCTGGGAGGGCGGTGCGACGGCGGGTCGGCCGGGCGCGTCGGCGCCAGGCCTGAGGTCGATCGTGGGCGGCGCGGCGGGCGCGGCGCGAGATTTGCGGGCCATCCGGGCGAAGGGGCGCCACGGGCCCCCTCCGGCGGGGGATGGAAGAGCGGGGCCCCCGGTCGAGCGGGCCCGCCGAGGGCGGCGCCGAGCCCAGTCTCCGGGCCGCGGAATCCCCTGACAGGGTGGAGCAATTGATGAATCCGAAGGTTGACGACCGGGTGCCGGTCCTCATCGTGGGCGGCTCGCTGGTCGGGCTGTCGGCCTCGCTCTTCCTCGGGCGGCTCGGGGTCGGGCACCTGCTGGTCGAGAAGCACGCCGACACCTCGCACCACCCGCGGGGGCGCGGCAACAACGTCCGCACCATGGAGCTGTTCCGGGTGGCCGGGATCGAACCCGCGATCCGTGAGGCGGCCTCGATCCTGGCCCCCAACCACGGCATCCTCCAGGCGCCGTCGCTGACCGGCGCCGAGCAGGAGTGGCTGTTCCGGGAGATCGACCCGGGCGGCCGGCTGGCCCGGTTCAGCCCCAGCTCCTGGTGCCTGTGCAGCCAGAACGACCTGGAGCCGGTGCTGCGGCGGGCGGCCCGCGAGCTCGGCGGCGACCTGCGGTTCGGCACCGAACTGGTCTCCTTCGAGCAGGACGCGGAGGGCGTCACCTCGGTGCTGCGCAGCCGGGAGAGCGGCGAGCGGCGGGTGGTGCGCTCGGAGTTCCTGATCGCCGCGGACGGCCCGCGCAGCCCGGTCCGCGAGCGGCTGGGCATCGGCCAGTCCGGCAAGGGCGAGCTGTTCCACAACGTCAGCATCACCTTCCGGGCCAAGCGCCTGGCCGAGGTGGTCGGCGACCGTCACTTCATCGCCTGCTACCTGACCAACCCGGAGGCGGACGGCGCGCTGCTGCCGGTGGACAACCAGGAGGAGTGGGTCTTCCACGCGCCCTGGCACCCCGAGCACGGCGAGCCGCTGGAGGCCTTCACCGACGAGCGCTGCGAACGGCACATCCGCACCGCCGTCGGCCTGCCGGAACTGGACGTCGAGGTCACCGGCCGGGCGCCCTGGCACGCCGCCGAGCGGGTGGCCGAGCGGTACGGCGCCGGGCGGGTCCTGCTCGCCGGGGACTCCGCCCACGAGATGTCCCCGACCGGGGCGTTCGGTTCCAACACCGGCATCCAGGACGCCCACAACCTGGCGTGGAAGATCTCCGCCGTGCTCTGCGGCTGGGCCGGGCCGGGGCTGCTGGAGACGTACGGGCAGGAGCGCCGCCCGGTCGCCCGGGTGACCGGCGAGCGGGCCTCGGCGCGGTCCGCCGAGCACAGCCACCCGGGCTACGCGGTGGTGCCGGGTGCGGGCCGGCAGGCCGGGGTGCTGGCGGTGGCGCTCGGCTACCGGTACCCGGTGGGCGCCGTGGTCGGCGCGGACCGGGACGGCCCGGTGGTCCCCGAGCAGTTCGAGTCGGCGGGCGAGCCGGGCAGCCGGGCCCCGCACCAGTGGCTGCTGCGGGCGGGGGTGAGGCTCTCCACGCTGGACCTGTACGAACAGGCGATGGTGCTGCTCACCGGCCCCGAGGGCGGTGCCTGGCAGGCGGGTGCCCGGCGCGCGGCCGACCGGCTGGCCGTCCCGCTGGACGGCTTCCGGATCGGCGACGGGGCCGAGGACGACCTGGCGCCGGAGCCCGGCGCGGACTTCGCCGCCCTGCACGGCATCGGCCCGCTGGGCGCGGTGCTGGTCCGCCCGGACGGCTTCGTCGCCTGGCGCTCGCCCGGCCCGCCGCGGGACGCGGAGGCCGAGTTCGTCACGGCGCTGCGGACGGTGCTGAGCCTCTGACGGAC
>NZ_JBHVEU010000456.1:0-7253 GCF_042802075.1 Kitasatospora sp. NPDC057518 | reverse complement strand
GGCCGGAGGTTCAGTTGTCGTTGTTGACCTTGGTGTACGCCGCGCTGTAGCCGGTCGGGCAGTAGAGGGTGTCGCTGCCGTTGCCCATGTGCCAGAGGCCGTTGACGGTCGCCTGGCTGCCCTTGACGTTGTCGTTGTTGCAGACCAGTACCAGCTGCCAGTGGTTCTTCGTGGCGGTGGTCTGGCAGCTCACCGAGCCCCAGTTCGTCCCCTGGGTGGTGCTGCAGTACGAGGTCGCCGAGGCGGTCGGCGCCGCCATCACACCGGCGGCCACCAGCAGTGCCGCACCCGCCCCCAGAGCCGCGATTCGACGCATGGCCTTCTCCTTTGTCGTGTCCGGACAACGTGAGCGGTCAGCATGCCGAAGATGTGATCGGTTGTATCCACCGGAGACACGACTGGCCGAAACCGGTCCTTCCGCTTACCTACTGGGCGGTGGTGAGGAAGTCCAGGACGAGGGGGCTCGCGGTGGTGCGGAACTCCTCGAAGTAGGCGTGCCGGGCGCCGGGGAGCAGGTGCAGGCGGGCGCCGGGGATGCGGGCGGCGAGCAGGGGGGCGTTGGCAGCGGGGTTGAGCCGGTCGTCGGCGCCGTGGACGACCAGGGTGGGGGCGCCGATGGCCGGCAGGAGGTCCCAGGCGTCGTGCCGGTTGCTGGCCGCGAGGTGGCGGCGGCGGGCGTGGGCGGGCATGGCGGGGTCGCCGAGGGTGTGGTGCGGGCCGGGGTGGGAGTCGAGCCACCGGGGGGTGTACATCAGCTCCAGCAGGGCCTGTCGCGCGGCCTCGGGGTCGGGTTGCGCCAGGGCGCGGCGGACGTCGGCGCCGCGTTCGACGCCGTGCGGGCCGCCGGGTGAGGTGCAGCCGAGGACCAGGGCGCGCACCCGGTGCGGGTGGCGGGCGGCGAGCTGCTGGGCCACCCGTCCGCCCATGGAGGTGCCGTAGACGTCGGCCCGGTCGATGCCGAGGTCGTCGAGGACGGCGACGACGTCCCGGGCGAACTGTTCGGTGCTGTACGGGGTGTCGGGCTTGTCGCTGCCGCCGGTGCCGCGGTGGTCGAGGGTGAGGGTGGCGCGGGCGGGGTGGAAGTCGGCGCGGACCGCGTCCCACCAGTGGTGGTCGTTGGCCTGGCCGGCCAGCAGGACCAGTGGCGCCCCTTCGCCGCGCAACTGGTAGGCGATCCGGGTGCCGTCCGGTGCCGTCGCGTGCGTCACGCTCTCCCCCTCGTTCCCGGTCCGGCGGCCAGGGTATCCCCGTACTCCCGGACGGGCCCGGGGCCTCGTCCCTGACCAGGGGTGATGCGGTCGGTAAAATGCGCGGCCGGGGGATCGTGTGCGGGCGGAGGGGGATTGGCCGGTGGGTGGTTTACGGTTCACGGTGCTGGGGCCGCTGCGGGGGTGGCGGGACGGCGGCGAGCTCGTGCTCGGATCGCCGCAGCAGCGGAGCCTGTTGCTCGCGCTGCTGCTGAGGGCCAACCACCCGGTGTCGACCGGTCAGTTGGTCGACGACCTGTGGGGCGATGATCCGCCCGCCAAGCCCTCCGCCGTGATCCGGACGTACGTCCACCGCCTGCGCCGCGTCCTGGGGCCCGCCGCACCGACCACGCTCAGCGGGGGCTACCTGTTCGCCCTGGACGCCGGCGGGCTGGACACCCACCGGATCGAGGAACTCCTCGGCGAGGCGAGGGGGCTGCGCGTCGGCGGGCAGCACGCCCGCGCCGCCGCCGTGCTCCGCTCGGCGCTGGCGCTGTGGCAGGGCGAGCCGATGACCGGGCTGCCCGGCCCGTACGCCGAGCGGCAGCGCGGCGAGTGGGCCGAGCGCCGGGTGACCGTCCTGGAGTCCTGTCTGGAGGCCGAGGTCGAGGCCGGGCCGTCCGGCGAGGCCGTCGCCGAACTGGCCGCCGTGGTGGCCGAGTACCCGCTCCGGGAGCGGTTCTCCGAACTGCTGATGCTCGCCCTCTACCGGACCGGCCGGCAGGCGGAGGCCCTGGGCGTGTACCGCGCGGCGGACCGGCGGCTGCGGGCGCAGCTCGGCGTCTCGGCCGGGCCCGGGTTGCGCGAGTTGCAGCGCCGGATCCTGGTGGCCGACGCCGCGCTCGTGGCGCCCGCGCCCACCTCGGCGTCCACGTCCTCACCCTCGGCCACGCCCACCTCCTCGCCCGCACCGACGACGGCCCGGCCCGCCGCCGCGGCCCGCGCGCCGTACCCGCCGGCCGTCCGGCCGACCCAAGTCCCGGCCGACCTCGCCGACTTCACCGGCCGCGAGGCGCAGACCGAGGCGCTGCGGGCCGTCCTGCTCTCCCCCGGCACCATGCCCGTGGCGACGGTGTCGGGCCTGGGCGGCGTGGGCAAGACGGCGCTGGCCGTCCACGTCGCGCACACGCTGGCCGCGGACTTCCCCGACGGCCAGCTCTACCTGGACCTGCACGGGGCCGACGGCCGCCCGACCCGGCCCGAGGAGGCGGTGGGCGCCTTCCTGCGGTCCCTGGGCGTGCCGCCGGAGGGGCTGGCACCCGGGCTCGCCGAACGCTCCGCCCAGTTCCGCTCGTTGCTCTCGGGCCGGCGGGTGCTGGTGGTCCTCGACAACGCCCGGGACGCCGAGCAGATCAGGCCGCTGCTGCCCGGCCGGGCGGGCTGCGCCGTGCTCGTCACCAGCCGGGCCAGGCTCGGTTCGCTTCCCAACGCGCACGTCGTCGAGCTGACCGCGTTCGCCCCGCAGGAGGCCCTGGGCCTGCTCGAACGGGTGGTCGGCGGGCAGCGACTGCGGGCCGAGGCGGACACGGCCGGGGAGCTCGTGCGGCTCTGCGGCCACCTCCCGCTGGCCGTACGGATCCTCGCCGCGCGCCTCGCCTGCCGGCCGGGCTGGTCGATGGCCCGGCTGCTCGACAAGCTGGCCGGGGACCGCCGGCGGCTGGACGTGCTGCGCGCCGGGGACCTCGCCGTCGAGTCGGCGTTCCGCTTCGGCTACGACCAGCTGACGCCCGAACAGGCCCGGGCCTTCCGCCTGTTGGCGGTTCCGGAGGTGCCCGACCTGTCGCCGGGGGCGGTCGCGGCGGTGCTCGGCCTGCCGGAGCGGGAGGCCGAGGAGCTGGCCGAGTCGCTGGTCGACTGCTCGATGCTGGAGACGGCGCCGCCGGACCGCTACCGGTACCACGACCTGCTGCGCGCCTTCGCCCTGCAGCTCGCCCCGGAGGGGGAAGCGGAGGCGGAGGGGGACCGGCCGGCCGCCGTCCTCACCCGCCTGGTGGCCCATCACCACGGCGAGACCGTCGCGGCCCTCGGCCCGGCCGCCGCCCGCGCCGCCCTGCCGTTCACCGGTGCCGCCGCCCGTGGCGGTGGCTGCGGTACGGCGGCGGCCCACGGCCGCGGCGACTATCGCGGCATCGGCGCGCTGGTCGGCCAGTACGCCGCCCTCCCCGAGCCGCCCCGGCTCGACCTGGCGGCCGAACTGCTGCTCGGCTACGTCCTGTTGTGCGAGACCGGCCAGGCCGCCCGGCCGCTCGGGCACGCGGCCAAGGTGCTGCTCCACGCCGCCGTCCGCGCGGGCGACCGGACGGGCGAGGTCAGGGCCCGGCTGGTGCTCGGACGGCTGCTGACCGAGGTCGGCTCCGAACCCGCGGCCCTCGCCGAGCTGTTCAGGGCCCGCGACCTGTGCACCGCCCACGATCTGCCGGGGCCGCTGCTCGCCCTGGCCCACGCCTCGCTGGCCGCCCTGTTCGCCCAGGTCGGCCGGCCGGGCGACGCCGTCGACGGCTTCACGGCGGCGATCTCGGTGTGGGAGCGGCTCGGCGACCGGCGCTCGGTCGCGGCCGAACTGCTCGACCTGGCGGGCGCGTTCACCGGGCTCGGCCGCTCCGAGGCGGCGGTGCGCGTCGTCGACCAGTCGCTGCTGATCTGCCACGAGCTCGCCGACCACGAGCTGCAGGCGCTCGCCCTGGACTCGTTGGGGACGATCGCCCACGACCGCGGCGAGTACGAGCAGGCCCTGCGCCACCACCGCAACGCCCTGGCCCTGCTGCGGCCGGACGACCGGCGCCGCACCGGCCGTACGCTGCTGCGGCTCGCCGAATCGCTGCGCGCCGTCGGCCGCGGCGAGGAGGCGGTGGCGGCGGCCGGGCGGGCGGTGGAGGTGCTGACGCTCGACGGCGACCGCCGGGGGCGGGGGCTGGCCCTGGCGGCGCTCGGCGACGCGCTCGCCGACCACGACGCGACCGAGGACGCGGCCCGGGCGCACCGGTCGGAGGCCTACGACATCCTGGCCTCCATCGGCTCCCCCGAGGCCGCCCGGCTGCGCGAGCTGATCGGCCCGGCCCGCCCCGCCGTCCGGCCGCGCCGGCAGTGGCCGTCCTGGCTGCCGGCGTGACCCGCCGGAGGTCCGCCCGGTCCGGCGAGCCGACCTGGGGGCGCCTCCGCGGGAGGACAGGGGGACGCCGGCAGGTCCAGGGCGCGGACGAAACCGGTATCTCCGAGTGCGGGCGCCCTGGCAGACTCCCCGCCATGGCCAACTCCTACGCGCGACCGGTCCTGAGGACGGCGGACCTCGACGAGGCCCTGCGGGCCGCCGGGCGGTTGCTGGATCTCGCCGACACCCGGGAGCTCGAGGTCGACTTCGACGCGCGCGTTCCCGACGCGCGGGCCCTCGAACGGCTCCTGGGCCTCCTGCCGGGTGCCGAGTGGTGGGCCGACGGCGCCGGACACGGCTCCTCCGACAGGGGTGACCCGCCGTCGGCCCACCTCCCGGTCCGGTTGATGGGCTGGGGCATGTCCGCGGACGTGGTGCGGCCGGTCCTGGCGGCGGCGGGGGCATGCCCGGTGTCGGTCCGCTGGGACTTCTCCGGCTGGCCGGAGGCTCCCGACATCGGCCTCGGTGCCGGAGGTCCCAGGGGCGCCTACGTGACGGTCTGCGCGCATGCCCGGGACCTCGACCTGACGGAGCCGGCAGCCGACCACACGGTGTTCGTGCACGTCAAGCATGTCGAGGCCGAACGCGCCCCGTGGCTGGCGGCACGAGTCGGCCTCCAGGTGATCGGCGAGCTGGTGATGGCCCCGTGGTGACCCGGGGCCGTGGCACCGCCCACAGCGCCGCCCCGGCCCCCGGATCCCGGACGAACCCGGCGTCGTCCGCGTCGTAGTCGTACAGCTCGCCGTCGCGGCCCCGGTCGATGGCGGTCTCCGGTCGGAGCCAGGCAGTCGGCTCCCGGCGGCTCAGTTGAACGTCCACACCTGGTTCTGCGCGCCCGTGCAGGACGCCACGTGGGTCCCGACGCCGATGCCCTCGGACGTCAGGCACAGCTGGGTGGCGACGTTGGCGATCCGGTAGCCGCCCGGGACCTGCGCGATGGCCCAGACCTGGTTCCAGTCGGCCGGCGGGCTCGTCCAGATCTGCACCAGTCCGCTCCTGCGGTCCTGGTCCAGCACCTTGGTGAAGTTGCTGGAGGCGTTGCGCAGGTAGTACATCCCGTCGGCGACCCGGTCCAGCCGCCACAGCTGCGCCGCCGTGCCGTTGGCGAAGTAGGTGCCGACGGTGTTGCCGTCCTGGTCGTTGGAGGAGTAGTTGTCCAGCGCGCCGTTGGTGCCGGTGATCCGCGCCTCGGCGGGCAGTTGCGGTTTGGGCTGCGGCGTGGGCTGGGCGGACTGCGTCGGGGTCGCGGGCGTCGTGGGGGTGGCCGTTTCGCCGGGGGCGGGGCGCTCCGGGGCGGCGGAGGTCGGCGCGGGCGCGGCCGGGCTCTGGCCCACGGCGGGGGCGGGGGCCGGGGCGGCGGGCGCGGCGGGGACCGGCGCGGGCGGCGGGGCGGCGGACGTGGCGTACGGCGGGGCGGTGGCCGGTCCGGGCCCGGCGACGCGCGCGGGGCTCTCGCCGGTGCCCGGTCCGCCCGACGGTACGGGGGCCTGCGTGGGGGCGGACGGCTGTCCGGCGGGCAGGCGGCCGGCCTCGACGAGGGCGGCGGCGCCCGCCACCGCGGACCCGGCCGCGGGCCCGGCGACAGCGGCGCCGTGCGGCGTGGCGTCCCGGCCGGGCCGCACCACCGTCGCCCCGGCGGCCCCGACGACGCAGAGCAGCGTCAGTGCCGTCACCCCGGCCAGCGCCCGCAGGCGGCGCCCGGCCCGGGGTATCCGCCGGGCAACGGACCGGGCGACGGGCCGCTCCGGGCCCGACGGCGACGCCGCCTCGCCCGCCGCCTCGCCCGCCGCGAGGGCCTGGCGCAGCGCCGCGGCCATCGTCGCCGCGTCGGGCCAGCGCTCGCCGGGGTCCTTGGCCATCGCCCGCTCGACCACCGCGCGCACCGGCGCGGGCACGTCCCCGGGCAGCGGCGGGACGGGCTCCGTCAGGTGCTTGAGGATCAGTTCGAGGGCGGTCTCCCCGTCGTACGGGAGCCTCCCGGCGAGGCACTCGTAGAGGACCACGCCGAGCGCGTAGAGGTCCGCCGAGGCGGTGACCGTCCCGGTGGAGGCCTGTTCCGGTGCCTGGTAGGCGGCGGTGCCCAGCACCACCCCGGGTACGGTGAACCGGGGGTCGCAGGCGGGGCCGGCGATGCCGAAGTCCGCGATCACCGTCCGGTCGCCGTTGACCATCAGGTTGGCGGGTTTGATGTCCTGGTGGACCACCCCGGACGCGTGCGCGGCCTCCAGCGCCTCCAGCACCTGGAGGGCCAGCCGCAGCGCCTCGGCCACCGGCAGGGCTCCGCGCCGCTCCAGGACGGCGCTCAGCGGCTGACCGTCGATCAGCTCCATCACCAGGTAGCCGACCGGGCGCCGCCCGTACGCACCGCCGTGCCCGTCGCCGTGCGCGTCGCCGCTGGCCCCGTCGCCGCCGCTGTGCCCGTAGTCGTACACGCCGACGATGCCCGGGTGCCGCAGCCGGGCCATGACGCGGGCCTCGGCGTGGAAGCGCTCGGCGAAGCCGGGCTCGTCCAGCAGGGCCGGCTTCACCACCTTGACCGCCACCCGGCGGCCCAGGACCTCGTCCTCGGCGAGCCACACGTCGCCCATCGACCCGCCGCCGAGCCAGTCCACCAGCCGGTAGCGGTCGGCGAGCACGGTGCCGCGCAATGCTTCTCCCTGAATCGAGCCCGAGGGGGCCGGAGCGGATCCGGGGGCCGGCCCGGTCCCCTGGGCGCGCCCTGGTCCGGGACGCCCTCCGAGGATCGTGGCACCGGCTGATAGTTACTGACTTGCCATCATATGAATGATGTTCAGCTCGGGCCATCACCACCCCGCGCCCGCGGCACCACGGACGGCGGGGCGGCACCGCAGTGCCGC
>NZ_JBHVEU010000455.1:0-7255 GCF_042802075.1 Kitasatospora sp. NPDC057518 | reverse complement strand
CCGCGCACGGGCGGCGGGAGCGGGCCCCGGTCGGCTCAGGACTTCAGGTACAGCCAGGCCAGCGAGACGGTCCCGTAGATCGGGTGGATGAACGCCCCGCCGACGTTGCTGCCGCGCAGCTGGTTGACCGTCGGGTAGGCGAACGGCAGCACCGGCACGTCCTTCATCACGGTCTGCTCCAGCGCGTACAGCTCCTTGGCCTTGGCGCGCGGCTCGCCGATCTGGTTGATCCGGTCGATCTCCTTGTCGACCTCCGGGTTGCGGTAGAGCGCGGAGTTGATGTCGCTGCCGGCCCGGCCGTCGAAGGAGAACGGGATCAGGGTGGACGGGGTCGGCCAGTCGACCGAGCTGGTCTCCTCGAACAGGTCGTACGGGGCGCCGTCGCGGTGCACCTCGTCCAGGAAGGCCTTGGGGTCGATCGGCTTGGGCACGACGGTGATGCCCGCCTTGCCGAAGCCCTCGACCAGCACCTGGGCGACGCGCTGCCCGGTCGGGGTGTTCCGGTACGCGTAGGTCAGGCTGCCGGGCGCCTGCTTGGCCTTGGCGAGCTGGGCCTTGGCGGCCTCCGGGTCGCCCTCGGGCTTGACCGGGTAGAGGTCGTACTTCTGCCAGTCGATCAGCGCGGGCGAGCTGAGCGTGGTGGCCAGTTCGCCGGTCCGGGCGCCGCCCTGGACCTGGCGGGCCTGCTGGCGCGGGTAGGCCAGGTGCAGCGCCTTGCGGACCTCGACGTCCGACACCCGCTGGTTGTTGATCATCAGCTGGGTGACGAAGGCGCCCTGCCGGCCGGAGACCACCAGCTCCTTGGCCTTCGGGTCGGTGTCGGTGGTCTGGTACAGCTCGGCGGAGAGGGTGTCGGCCGCGGTGGTGGCGTTGGCGCCGCCGTCCCGCCCGGAGAGGATCTCCTGGTTGAGGTTGAGCGCCTCCTTGCCGTACGTGAAGACGAACTTCTCCGGGTACTGGCTGCGGATCGGGTCCGTCTCGGGCTTCCAGGCCGGGTTGCGCTCCAGCACCATGCGGGTGTTCTGGACGTGCTCGACGATCTTGTACGGGCCGGTCGCGAACGGCAGGCGGTCGTAGTCCGTCCCGGTGTCCTTGTCCCGGCGCACCGGGGAGGAGGAGGACTGCGCGGCCATGTACGGGACGTCGGCCTGCGGCTGCGGGAAGTGGAAGACGAGGGTGCGCTCGTCCGGCGTCTCGATCGCGTCGAGGTCGCCGGCCTGCGGGCCCGCGTACTTGGTGCGCGCCGCCTCGTAGCTGGCCTCGCCCGTGAGCCACTGCGGCCAGTACGGCGGGCCGACCTCGTAGCCCTTGCCGAAGGTGCGCTCGATGCCGTACTTGACGTCCTGGGCGGTGATCGGCTGCCCGTCCTCCCAGGCGACGCCCTGCTTGAGCTTGTACGTCCAGGTGCGCCCGCCGTCGGCCGGGGTGCCGGTGTCGGTGGCCAGGTCGCCGACCAGCTTGGCCTTGCCGTCCACGACCTGGTACTGGGTCAGCTGGCGGCCCCAGAGCAGCGAGGCGTTGTAGGTGGCGCCCGCGTAGACCTTCTGCGGGTCGAGGTGGCGGAACTCGACGCTGTTGTACACGTTCACGGTGCCGCCCGCACGGGCGCCCGGGACGGCCGGGGCGGGGCCGGCGCTCTCCTGCTCGCTGCCGAGCACGGCGGTCAGCGGGGAGGTCTCCTTGGCGGAGGCCCCGGCGCCGCCGGAGCCGGTGGTGCTGCCCGCGCCGGCCGAGCAGGAGGTCGCCAGCAGGGCGGTGGCGATGACGGCGAGGGACGGTCTGGTCCAGCGCATGGCGAATCTCTCCTTGCCCCGGCGGTCGTGCCGGGGCGGGCTCGGGTGATGGTGGGGAGGGGGGAAGGGTCTTGGGAGCGGCGAGAAGAAGGGGCCTCGGGAGGGCCGAGGGGCCTCAGCGGGCGGTGCCGGCGCGTGGGTCCAGCGCGTCCCGGACGGCGTCGCCGAGCAGGTTGAAGGCGATGACGAACAGCAGCAGCGCCACGCCGGGGAACACCATGTAGGTGGGGTCGGCCTGGAAGACCTCGGAGCCGCGCGCGATCATCCGCCCCCAGTCCGGGACCGGCTCGGTGACGCCGACGCCGAGGAAGGACAGCGCGGCCTCGGAGGCGACGAAGGTCGGCACCGCCATGGTGGCGTGCACCAGCAGCTGCGAGCGCACATTCGGCAGGAGTTCGTGGACGACGACATGGAATCGGCTCGCGCCCTGGGCCCGTGCGGACTGCACGAAATCCCTTTCCCGGAGCGAGCGGACGGTGGCCCGCAGGGAAAGCGCGAGCGGAATCCAGCCGAACGCCGAGAAAACCAGGATCAGCACCAGGAACTGCATCCACTCCGGTTCCGCGGTGCCCGGGTCGACCAGCCGGGACTGGATCACCGGGCTGAGCGCGAGCAGTAGGAGCAGCGTGGGAAAGGCCAGCAGCACATTGGCGAGGAATCCGAACAACCGGTCGGTGATCCCGCCGAGGTAGCCGACTGCGACGCCGACCAGCACGCCCAGCGTGGTGGTCACCACGGCGGCCGCGAAGGCGATCAGCAGCGAGGTGCGGATGCCGTACAGCAGCTGGGTGAACACGTCCCGGCCGAGGCCGGGCTCCAGGCCGAACCAGAAGTCCCCGGAGATGCCGCCGTTCGGCAGCATCGGCAGGCCGCTGTCGCTGAGCAGGCCCGGAGCGTTCTGGCCGTAGTGGTCGACCGGGTTCTTCCCGTACAGCGCGGCGACCAGCGGAGCGCCGAGGGCGAGCAGCAGGAACAGCACCACCACCGCCAGGGCGGAGGCGCCGACCCGGTCCCGCAGGATCCGGCGGAGCGGGCCGGGGTCGGCGGCGGGCACGGGCCCGGCCGCGGTGCCTGGGACGGTGTCGACCACTGCCATGAGGCGTAACCCCCGAATTCTCCGCCGCCCCATGGGTAAGGGTGCGCTGGTGTGTATTTCCGGTACGGCCTCCGGGGGTTTCCCGGCGGCCGTTCGAGCGCCATTTGATCGGATGCGTCCGAGGTTCCGCAAATCACCTTTGGCGGACGTTCGGGTCATTCCTTTCGAACTGTTTCGGGAAATGTGGCGGCTTCATTTCGCTGAAACACTCGCGTTGCAAAAGAACGGACATACCATGCCGAAACGGACTGCCCGTTCCGCATTCTGAGACCTCCGCCACAGTCCCTCCGGTGTTGGTACGATCCCGGTGGGCCGCAACTGGCGCGTAGGGATGGAATCAACCATCGGGAAGCGGCCCCGTGAATCCTCACGTGAACTTGCCGAGCGCCTGGGCCCCCGCATCCCCACCAGGAGACCGCCATGGCCCAGCAGCCCCACACCGCCGCCTCCGCCGCGGCCGACACCGCCTTCCGCAGCGCCCTCGACGTGGTCGCCGGCGTCGAACCGCGGATCGCCGCCGCGATCGGACAGGAGCTGGCGGACCAGCGCGGCTCGCTCAAGCTCATCGCCAGCGAGAACTACGCCTCCCCGGCCGTCCTGCTCACGATGGGCAACTGGCTCAGCGACAAGTACGCCGAGGGCACCGTCGGCCGCCGCTTCTACGCGGGCTGCCGCAACGTCGACACCGTCGAGGGCATCGCCGCCGAGCACGCCCGTGAGCTGTTCGGCGCCGACCACGCCTACGTCCAGCCGCACTCCGGCATCGACGCCAACCTCACCGCGTTCTGGGCCGTCCTCTCCCAGCGGGTCGAGAGCCCGGCGCTGGAGCGCGCCGCGGTGCGCAACGTCAACGACCTCACCGAGGAGGACTGGGCGCGGCTGCGCCAGGAGCTCGGCAACCAGCGGATGCTCGGCATGTCCCTGGACACCGGCGGCCACCTCACCCACGGCTTCCGGCCCAACATCTCGGGCAAGATGTTCGAGCAGCGCAGCTACGGCACCGACCCGGCCACCGGCCTGATCGACTACGACGCGCTGCGCGAGACCGCCCGCGAGTTCCGCCCGCTGATCATCGTGGCCGGCTACTCCGCCTACCCGCGGCTGGTGGACTTCCGCCGGATGCGCGAGATCGCGGACGAGGTCGGCGCGACCCTCATGGTCGACATGGCGCACTTCGCCGGCCTGGTCGCGGGCAAGGTGCTGACCGGCGACCACGACCCGGTCCCGCACGCCCACATCGTCACCACCACCACCCACAAATCCCTGCGCGGCCCGCGCGGCGGCATGGTGCTGTGCCAGTCCGAACTGGCCGAGCACGTCGACCGCGGCTGCCCGCTGGTGCTCGGCGGCCCGCTCTCCCACGTGATGGCCGCCAAGGCGGTCGCCCTCGCCGAGGCCCGCCGCCCCGAGTTCCAGGCCTACGCCCGCGCCGTCGTCGCCAACGCCCGGGCGCTCGCCGAGGGCCTGCTGCGCCGCGGCGGGAAGCTGGTCACCGGCGGCACCGACAACCACCTGGTCCTCGCCGACGTCTCCGGCTACGGCCTGACCGGCCGCCAGGCGGAGGCGGCGCTGCTCGACTCGGGCATCGTCACCAACCGCAACTCCGTCCCGCAGGACCCGAACGGCGCCTGGTACACCTCGGGCGTCCGCCTCGGCACCCCGGCCCTCACCACCCGCGGCCTCGGCACCGCCGAGATGGACGAGATCGCCGACCTGATCCACATCGTCCTGCGCGCCACCGCCCCCGTCACCACGGCCAAGGGCTCCCCGTCCAAGGCCGCGTACACCCTGGACGCCGCCCTCCGCGACGCCACCGCCAAGCGCGCCGCCGACCTGCTCGCCCCGTACCCGCTCTACCCGGGCGTCGACCTGGTCTGACGGCGAACGGCGAACAGATGACAGATTTCGAAATCTGTCATCTGTCATCTGTTCGCTGAAAGTTGTCAGCCGTCAGCCGTCAGCCGTTCATCGGCCCCGCCCCGCCCCGTGCTCCGGGTCCGCTAGTACTGCAGGGACTTGTACTGCAGGAACTCCTCCAGCCCGTGCCGGCCCAGCTCCCGGCCGAGGCCGGAGCTCTTGTAGCCGCCGAAGGGCGCGAGCGGGTTGAAGCGGCCGCCGTTGAGGTCCACCTGGCCGGTGTCGAGGCGGCGGGCGAAGGCGGCGGCGGTGTCGGTGTCGCGGGCCCAGACGCCGCCGGCCAGACCGTACGGGGTGCCGTTGGCGAGTTCGGCGGCGTGGTCCTCGTCGCGGTAGCGGAGGATCGCCAGGACCGGGCCGAAGACCTCCTCCTGGGCCACCGTCATCTCCGGGGTCACGTCGGCGAGCACGGTCGGGCGGACGTAGTAGCCGGTGGCGGGTTCGGTGACCGGCTCGGAGCCGCCGACGACCAGCCGGGCGCCCTCGGCCAGCGCGCCGTCGATGTAGCCGCGCACCTGGGCCAGCTGCCTGGCGTTGACCAGCGGGCCGATCCGGGTCTGCGGGTCGGTCGGGTCGCCCGGCCGGTACTGGGCGGCGACCTCCTCGGCCCGGGCGACCGCCTCCTCGTACTGGTCCTCGTGCACCAGCAGGCGGGTCAGCGCGTTGCAGGTCTGGCCCGAGTTGGCGAAGACGTTGGCGACGTTCGCCTTGACCGCCCGGGCCAGGTCGGCGCCGGGCAGCACCACGTTGGCCGACTTGCCGCCCAGCTCCAGGGAGACCCGCTTCAGCCCCCGGCCGGCCGTCTCGGCGACCTGCCGGCCGACGGCGGTGGAACCGGTGAACGAGACCAGGTCCACGTCCCGGTGCCCGACGAGCGCCGCGCCCGCCACCGCCCCGGTGCCGGTCACCAGGTTGAAGACGCCCGCCGGGAACCCGGCCGCGTGCACCAGCCGGGCGAACAGCCGGGCCACCAGCGGGGTGTCCTCGGCCGGCTTGAGGACCACCGGGCAGCCGGCCGCCAGGGCCGGGACGGTCTTGGCGACGATCTGGTGCAGCGGGTAGTTCCACGGCGTGATCGCCGCGACCACCCCGGCCGGCTCGGCGTGCACCACCGAGTTGCCGATCCGCTCCTCGAAGGGGTGCTCGGCAAGGAGGGTCAGGTAGGAGGTCGCCACGGCGAGCGGCAGCCCGGCGTGCACGGCGCCGGCGAAGCCGACCGGAGAGCCCAGCTCGGCGACGACCGTCTCGGTGATCTCGTTCTGCGCGGCGGCGATCCCGTCCCGCAGCCGGGTCAGCAGCGCCAGCCGCTCCTCGGGGGTGGTCGTGCCCCAGGCGCGGGCCGCCCGGCGGGCCGCCGTCACCGCCGTGTCGACGTCGGTCGTGCCGCCGGCCGGCACGGTGGCCAGCACCTGTTCGGTCGCCGGATTCAGTACGGTGATCGACCCGGCGTCCCCGGAGGGCCGCCACTCGCCGTCGATGTACTGGTCGCTGTACTCCGCGTACTGCCGCACCGATCGTCCTCTCGTCCGCCCTTCAACTAGCAGCGCTAGTCGAAGGTCAGTCAATGCGGCCCGGGCGGCCGCGCGCAAGAGTCAATCCCGACCGGCGGACCTGACGGTTACTTCGGAGCGAACCGCGCGGTGTACTCGTCGAACGGCTCGATGCCCACCTCCGCGCGCCGCTCGTCCAGCCGCTCCGGCTCCTCGCACGGCCACGGCACCGGGCGGCCGTCGGCCACCGCGCCGATCTGCGTCCCGTAGCGCTGCTCCCGGCCCTCGTTGACCGCCAGCCGGTCCTGGAGGAAGGCCAGGTCGCGGGCGCCCGCCTCACCCCGGGCGACGGCCTCGCCCATCAGTGCCGCCGCCCGCCGCTGGACGTCGAGCTGCCGGTCCGCGTGCTGCGCCACCAGCCACGCCGCCCGGGCGGCCTCGGGGCCGACGGTGCGCTCGGTCGGCCAGCCGTGCGCCGCCATGATCTCCGCGAGCCGGTCCCCGTGCCGGGCGGTCAGCCGCCGCCAGGCCGCCTGCTCGGCCAGGTCGGGGCTGTTCGCCAGCCGGGCGGCCGCGCCGTCCTCGGCCATCATCGCGACCAGCTCCCGCGCGAGGACCGGATCCTGACCGTACCGCTGTGCTTCCGTCACGTCGACGACGCTCCCTGTAGCCGGGCCCTCCTGCCGAGGACCGCCCGCCACCACGCTAGGCGCGGAGAACGCGACGAAGATCATCCCCGAAGACGGTGACCCGGGGGCGCCGCCCACGGCAGAATGGATGCACACCGGGAACGAAGCGCTCCACGCACACCGGGAACGAAGCGCACCGCGCACACGGGAACGAGGCGCACCGCGCACGCGCCAACGGAACGCACCGCGCACGCGGCGACGGAACGCACACTCCCGCGAGAGACGCCGAAGGGCCGGTCGGAGGAATCCGACCGGCCCTTCACCGTGTGA
>NZ_JBHVEU010000454.1:0-7307 GCF_042802075.1 Kitasatospora sp. NPDC057518 | reverse complement strand
GAGCTGCAGCTGGATCGTCGGATCCGGCTGGGGCTGCACCGGCTGCTCCGGCGGCCGCCGCCGCTGCCGCGGCTGCGGAGCCTGCTGCGGCTGCGGGACCTGCTGGGGCTGCTGGGCCTGCGGGACCTGGGGCGGCTGGTACGGCTGGTGGGCCTGCTGCGGCTGGTGACCCTGCGGCTGCTGCGGCTGCTGCGGCTGGTGACCCTGCGGCTGCTGCGGCTGCTGCGGCTGGTGACCCTGCGGCCGGGGCGCGCCCGACAGCGGACCGGACACCACCACCGGCGGCAGCAGCGCCGTCGCCTCGGCGTCGCTCACCGCCGGCACCGGCGGCAGCAGGGTGGTCGCGGCCGCGTCGTCGAACGCGGGCACCGCCGGCAGCACCGCGGTCGCCGCCGCGTCGTCCACCGGGTAGCCGTACGGCGACTGGTGGCCGGGCTGCTGCGGCGGGACGTACTGCTGCTGCTGCGGGTACGGCTGCTGTCCCTGGGGCGGGTACGGCCGGTGGGGCTGCTGCGGCCACTCGCCGTGGCCGCCGTGGTTCGGGTGGTTCGGGTTGTTCATGTCCGTCACGCCGCTCAGCCTCCCGCGAACGGCGGGAGGACCTCGACCGTCCCGCCCTCGGTCAGGGCGACGGTCGCGTGGTCGCGGCCGCCCACCTGGGCCCCGTCGACCAGGTACGAGCAGTGCCCGAGCAGCTGGACGAGCTTCGGCCGGTCGGCGTGCCGCGCCCTGGCCGCCGCCAGCGCCTCCGCCAGGGTCGCCGCCTCGTACGGCTCCTCGGCCAGCCCGGCCTCGGACTTCGCCGCCGCCCAGTAGCGGATCGTCCCGCGCACCCGGGCGCCGCTCGCGGGCTCGGTGGTCGCGCCCATCGGGCCACCCCTTCTCGTCGTCCTCGCCCGGCTCCGGTACCCCGGTCCGGCTCGCCACCGCGACGGCCGCCCGACCACCCGAACGATGGACCCGAACAGCGCCTCCGATGTGCGCCCCCCATGATGGCGTGTCGGCCACCACGAGCGGCAATCGCCCTGGCCGGACCGGCACGGAGTGCGCACCGGCCTCGCACCGGACCGCCACCCGGAGGCGCCGGACCAGCGCCGGACCGGCGCTCGAAGCTGTGTCCAGCCTCACCCGGCGCACGCCCGAATTGGGCGAACCGCCGGATTCCGGCACTCCCGGCGGAGGGGGCGGTCGGCTATCCTCGACCACCAAGAGGGATCCGGGCAGAGTCGCCCCCGGGTCCTTTTGTGCTTCCAGGACGCCGGTACGGACGTCCTTGCGATTCGTCGGCCCACCCCCGGCGCGCAGCAGGGACCTCCCGGCCGGCGCGGCACAACGACGTGCCCCGGCCGGCCGGGGCATCGCCACCCGGCACCGGGCCGCCACCCGGCGCCGGACCAGACCGGAGGGTTCGCGGTGAGGAACAGGGCAGAAACGGTGCGCCCGGGGTTGCGGGACCCCCGGCGGACCCGCCGTCGCGCCCCGCACGCCGTCCGCTCCCCCGGTCCGCCGCGACCGGCCGTCGTCCTCCCCTCCCCCTCAGCACGTGCGCCATCCGGCTGTGGCGGCAGCCGTCACGCGACCGCGACGACCCGGAAAGGGGACCACCGGGTATGAGTTCTCTCCTCCTCCTCACCAATGCGCTGCAACCGTCCGCCGAAGTGCTGCCCGCCCTCGGACTGCTGCTGCACAACGTCCGGGTGGCCCCCGCCGAGGGCTCGGCCCTGGTGGACACGCCCAGCGCGGACGTCATCCTGGTCGACGGCCGGCGGGACCTGCCGCAGATCCGCAGCCTCTGCCAGCTGCTGCGGTCCACCGGCATCGGCTGCCCGCTGATCCTGGTGGTCACCGAGGGCGGCCTGGCCGCCGTCACCGCCGAGTGGGGCATCGACGACGTCCTGCTGGACACCGCGGGCCCGGCCGAGGTCGAGGCCCGGCTGCGGCTCGCGCTCGGCCGCCTCCAGGTCGTCACCGACGACAGTCCGATGGAGATCCGCAACGGCGACCTCTCGGTCGACGAGGCGACCTACTCCGCCAAGCTCAAGGGCCGGGCGCTCGACCTCACCTTCAAGGAGTTCGAGCTGATCAAGTACCTCGCGCAGCACCCCGGCCGGGTCTTCACCCGGGCGCAGCTGCTGCAGGAGGTCTGGGGCTACGACTACTTCGGCGGCACCCGGACGGTGGACGTGCACGTCCGGCGGCTGCGCGCCAAGCTCGGCGTGGAGCACGAGCAGCTGATCGGCACGGTGCGCAACGTCGGCTACCGCTTCGTCGTCCCGGAGAAGCCCGAGAAGGGCGAACGGCCGGAGCTCGCCCAGCGCCCCGCCACCCCCCTGGACGCCTGAGGACCGGCCGGGCGGGCCGTCCCCCGCCCGGCTTGTCCGGTTCCTCCCGGAGCCGCCCGCCGGCCTGCCGAACAAGGCCCCAGCTCCCCCTGCCGCCCCGGAGGCCACACGCGTAGACTCCCCCCGTGGCCAAAGTGACGCGCGACGATGTAGCCCGGCTGGCTGGTACCTCGACCGCGGTCGTCAGCTACGTCATCAACAACGGTCCGCGCCCGGTCGCACCCGCGACCCGGGAGAAGGTCCTCGCGGCGATCGACCAGCTCGGCTACCGGCCGAACAGCGTCGCCCAGGCGATGGCCTCCCGGCGCACCAACCTGATCGGCATGGTCGTCCCGGACGCCCGCCAGCCCTTCTTCGCCGAGATGGCGCACGCCGTGGAACGGGCCGCCTCCGAGCGCGGCAAGCTCGTGCTGATCGGCAACTCCGACTACGTGGACGACCGCGAGGTGCACTACGTCCGCGCCTTCCTCGGGATGCGCGTCTCCGGCCTGATCCTGGTCAGCCAGGGCCCCTCGCAGCGCGCCGCCGAGGAGTTCGCCGCGATGGAGGGCGCCAAGGTCGTGCTGCTGCACCGCCGGCCCGAGGCCATCGACGACGTCGCGGTGGTCACCGACGACGTGGCGGGCGCCGAGGCGATCGTGCGCCACCTGCTGGAGGTGCACGGGCACCCGTACGTGGCCTGCTTCGGCGGCCCGGTCGAGTCCCCCGCCCCCGGCGACCCGGTCATCGACCACGTCGAGGGCTGGCAGCGCGCCATGGACGCGCACGGCGTCCCCACCGAGCCGCACCTGATCGACGCGCCCTTCCACCGCTACGGCGCCTACGACGTCGCGCTCGGCGTGCTCCGCTCGCCGGACCGGCCGCGGGCGATCTTCTGCTCCACCGACGACCAGGCGATCGGCGTGCTGCGGGCCGCCCGCGAGGTCGGCCTGCGGGTCCCGGAGGACCTCGCGGTGGCCGGCTTCGACGACGTGCCGGAGGCCGCGCTCGCCGACCCGCCGCTGACCACCGTCGCCTCCGACCGCGACGCGATGGCCCGGGCCGCCGTGGACCTGGTGCTGGACGACTCGCTGATGGTGCCCGGCTCGGACACCGAGCGGGTCCGCACCTTCCCGTCCCGGCTGGTCATCCGCCGTTCCTGCGGCTGCGGCGGCGACGCCCCCGGCCGGTCCGTAGCGGAGTAGCCGGCCCGGACCGGAGCGGCGGGCCCATACCGGAACGGCGGGCCCGTACCGGAGCGGCCGGTTCCGCTCGGCAGGCGGGCTGACCAGGCTTTATGAGAACCCAACGGGCTTCTCTCCCCGTTCTGAGCCGGTTCTCATCCACTCCTCATGCACCGGGCCGAGCTTGGTCGACATGAGCGAGAAGCAGCAGCACCCCAGCGAGCAGTACGGCCCGTACGAGCCCCACGAGCAGTACGACCCCTACCAGGCCCACGGCCGGTACGGGCAGCACGGCCAGTACCAGGCCCCCGGGCAGTACGAGGCCCAGGAGCCCCGGGTGATCGAGGGCACCGTGCTCGGCGGCGGCCCGGCCGCCGGCGGCTCCGGCACCACCGGCGCGGACGGGTACGGGCCCGGGTACAGCTACCGCGAGGACCACTCCGACGGCGGCTTCGACGCCCCGCCGCCGCCCCCGCCGATCCCGCCCGAGCCGCCCACGATCCTCGGACCGGGCTCCCCCGAGGGCCCCGGCCACCACGGCGGCCGGGCCCGGCGCGGACTGCTGCGCGGCCGGCTCGCCCTGGTCACCGCCGTCGCCGCGGTCGCGGCCGTCCTCGGCGGGGTCACCGGCGGCCTGGTCGCCGCCGACCACCAGGGCTCCGAGAACCGCGTCGGCACCATCGCCAGCCCGGTCTCCGCCCGCTCCGACGGCACCGCCGACGTGGCCGCCGTCGCCGCCGCCGTCTCGCCCAGCACCGTCGAGATCACCGTCAAGACCGGCAACGGCACCGCCACCGGCACCGGCGTCGTCCTGAACACCGACGGACAGATCCTCACCAACTACCACGTGATCGACACCGCGTCCGCCGGCGGCCGGATCACCGTCACCTTCAAGGACGGCTCCACCGCCCAGGCCACCGTCACCGGCACCGACAAGGCCCTCGACGTCGCCGTGATCACCGCCACCGGCGCGAAGAACCTCACCCCCGCCGTCCTCGGCGACTCCTCCACCGTGGCCATCGGCGACCCGGTCGTCGCCATCGGCAACCCCGACGGCCTCACCGGCACCGTCACCTCCGGCATCATCAGCGCCGAGAACCGCGACGTCACCGTCCAGCTCGACGAGGGCAGCACCAGCAACAACGGCGGCTTCGGCCTCCCCTACCTGCCCGGCGTGCCCGGCCTGCGCGGCACCGCCCCGCAGTCCGACAGCGGCAGCACCACCACCTACAAGGCCTTCCAGACCGACGCCGCGCTCAACCCCGGCAACTCCGGCGGCCCGCTCATCAACGCCAACGGCCAGGTCATCGCCATCAACTCGGCGATGTACGCGCCCGGCGGCTCCGGCTCCTCCGGCGGCTCGGCCGGCAGCGTCGGCCTCGGCTTCGCCATCCCGATCAACGACATCAAGCAGGTCCTGCCGAAGCTCGAAGCCGGCCAGAACCTGTGAGCACCGCTCCCTGAGACGGACAATTGCTCCCAGCAGGCCCTCCACCCGACGAGAAAGGGCACCCGCCCATGACCCCGTCCGCCGACGACCGCACCACCGCCGAGGCCGGCCACCCCTTCGCCCGGCTCCTCGTGGTCGACGACGAACCCGCCCTCCGGGACGCCCTGGAGAGCAGCCTCGCCTTCGAGGGGTACGAGGTCGCCACCGCCACCGACGGCTACGAAGCCCTGGAATCCGTCGAACGCGACCGGCCCGACCTCGTCCTGCTGGACATCATGATGCCCCGGATGGACGGCCTCACCGCCGTCCGCCGGATGCGCTCCCGCGGCGACACCGTCCCGGTGCTGATGCTGACCGCCCGCGACGCCGTCGGCGACCGCGTCACCGGCCTCGACGTCGGCGCCGACGACTACCTCGCCAAGCCCTTCGAGCTCGACGAACTGCTCGCCCGCGTCCGCGCCCTGCTGCGCCGCAACGCCCTCGCCGCCGAGGCCGCCGCCCGCGCCGCCGTCGAGGACGAGAGCGAGGTGCTCGCCTTCGCCGACCTGCGGATGAACACCGCCACCCGCGAGGTCACCAGGGCCGGCAAGCCGATCGAGCTCACCCGCACCGAGTTCATGCTGCTGGAGATGTTCCTCGCCCACCCCCGCCAGGTCCTCACCCGCGAGCAGATCCTCAAGGCGGTCTGGGGCTTCGACTTCGAGCCCTCCTCCAACTCCCTCGACGTGTACGTGATGTACCTGCGCCGCAAGACCGAGCAGGGCGGCATGCCCCGCCTGATCCAGACCGTACGCGGCGTCGGCTACGCCCTGCGCCCGGCCGCCGGCACGAGCGCGTGAACCACGTCCCGCCCCCACCGCTGGCACCCCCGCTGGCACCGCCCCGCACGCCCCGCCGCCGACAGCGCCTCCTCCACTGGTTCCGCTCCCGCTCGCTGCGCAGCCGCCTCACCTTCCTGAGCGCGGCGGCGGTGGCGGTGGCGATCGCGCTGTCGGCGCTGGCGTGCTGGTTCATCGTGGAGAAGCAGCTCTACGACCAGGTGCGGACCGACCTGGCCAACGCGACGCTGCCACCAGGGCCCCGAGTGCCCCTGCTCTGCTACCCGACCGCGGAACAGGCCCTGGCGAACCAGCCGACGGGCCTCACCTCGGAGAACGGCAGCGCGGTGGCCCGGGACACCCAGTTCGTGAAGGCCAACCCGACGGGCGTCTGCCTGCCACCGAACGCGACCAAGGCGATCGTGGTCCAGCCCGGTGACGCAGCCGGGTTCAAGCTCAAGAACGGCCAGTCGATCATCCGCGACGGCCGTTTCACCGACGGGACCCCGGCGGTCGTCCGGATCTCGCTGGCCCACTCCGCGTCGGGGCCGGCCCTGCTGATGGTGGCCACCTCCACCCAGCCCGTCGAGGACTCCCTCCAGGGCCTCGCCATCCTGCTCGGCGCGGTCTCCGCCGGCGGCATCCTGCTCGCCGCCATCGCCGGCCGGCTGGTCGCCCGCTCCTCCCTCAAGCCCGTCGACCAGCTCACCGACGCCGTCGAGCACATCGCCCGGACCGAGGAGGTGGGCACCACCATCCCGGTCAACGGACACGACGAGATCGCCCGCCTCTCCACGTCCTTCAACTCGATGAGCACCGCCCTCGCCAACTCCCGCGAGCGGCAGACCCGGCTGATAGCCGACGCCGGGCACGAGCTCCGCACCCCGCTGACCTCCCTGCGCACCAACGTCGACCTGCTGATCCGCAGCAACGACACCGGCCGCCCGCTGCCCGCCGCCACCAAGACCAAGCTGCTCGGCAACATGAAGGCGCAGATGCAGGAGCTCACCGTGCTGATCGGCGACCTGCTCCAGCTCTCCCGCCCGGACACCCCGAAGAGCGGCCCGGCCCCCACCGTGGTCGCCCTGCACGAGCTCGCCGGACGGGCCGTCGAACGGGCCAAGCTGCGCGGCCCGGGGCTGGTCTTCGAGACCGACACCGAGCCCTGGTACGTGCACGGCGACGCGGCCGGGCTGGAACGGGCGGTGATCAACCTGCTGGACAACGCGGTCAAGTACAGCCCGCCCGGCGGCACCATCGACGTCCGGCTGCACCGGGGCGTGCTGACCGTCCGCGACCACGGCCCCGGCATCCCGCCGGACGAGCTCCAGTACGTCTTCGACCGGTTCTGGCGCTCGCCCTCCTCGCGCCAGCTGCCCGGCTCCGGCCTCGGGCTGTCGATCGTCGCGCAGAGCGTCCGGGAAGCGGGTGGCGAGGTCACCCTCGGCCCGGCCGCGGACGGCGGTCCGGGCGCGCTGGCCACCGTCCGCCTGCCCGGCGGCCCCGCCCCGGAATGACGGAATGACGGAATGAC
>NZ_JBHVEU010000453.1:0-7322 GCF_042802075.1 Kitasatospora sp. NPDC057518 | reverse complement strand
GGCCCGCTGCGGGAGCGGCGGGCCGACGGCGGGGGGCGAAGGACGTCAGCCGCCGAGGAGGTCCCAGGCCAGCAGGCCGGCGCCGAGGCAGCCCGCCGTCTCCCCGAGTGCCGCCGGCACGATCTCCGGCATCCGCTCGAAGGCGAGCCGCTTCCCGACCGCCGCGCGCAGCGGTTCGAACAGGGTGTCCCCGGCCTCGGCCAGCCCGCCTCCGATGATCACGGTGCCCGGGTCGAGCAGGGTGAGGCAGGTGACGAGACCGTCGGCGAGCGCGGCCAGGGCGTCGTCCCAGACCGTCCGGGCGCGGCTGTCGCCGGCCTCCAGCGCCCGGACGCAGTCCGCCGCGTCGGCGGCGGGCCGGCCCGAGGCCGCGGCCCAGGCCCGTCCGACGGCCGAGGCCGACGCGTACTGCTCCAGACAGCCGCGCCGGCCGCAGGGGCAGGCGGCGCCTCCGGGCCGGACCACGATGTGGCCGATCTCGCCGCCGGCGCCGTGGGCGCCCGCCTCGATCCGTCCGCCGAGGGCGATCGCGCCCGCGATGCCGGTGCCGATGGCCAGGAAGAGGAACTGTTCGGCACCCCGGCCGGCGCCGATCCGCTGCTCGGCGAGTCCTCCGGTGCGGACGTCGTGGCCGAAGGCGACCGGCACGCCGCCCAGGCGGTCGGCCAGCAGCGCGCCGAGCGGGAGGTCGTGCCAACCGAGGTTGGCCGCGAACACGACGGTGCCCGTGCCGACGTCGACGATGCCGGGCACGGCGACGCCCACCGCGGCCGCGGGCCGGCCGAAGCGGCGCTCGCCGTGGGCGCGCATTTCGGCGGCCGCCTCGAGCACCGATTCCACGACGGTGTCGGTGCCGCGTTCGCGAGGGGTTTCCCGGCGGGCCTGGTGAAGTAATTCTCCGCCGCTTCCGATCAGGGCGGACTTGATTCCGGTACCGCCCACATCAAGGGCTATGACGTGTTTCATGGGGGATGAGTATGGAGCATGCTCGGACGAGCTGGCAAACGTCCTGGAAAACGACCCGTAAAAGCCTCGTCGGTGCGCGCCCGCCGTTTTGTCCGGCAGGCCGGAAGAGTGGGAGCCTCCTGTGATCCTGACGGGACCAGAAATCGTTGAATCCGCCCGCGACGGCAGGATTTCCATATCCCCGTTCAACCGGGACCAGGTGAACCCGAACAGCTACAACGTCTGCCTCGGGGAGACGCTGATCACCTACACGGACAGCGTCATCGACGCGTACCGGCCCAACCGGACCGACGCCACCAAGATCGACTCCAGCGGCTTCGTGCTGGAGCCCGACCAGCTCTACCTGGGGCACACCGTGGAGGAGGTCGGATCCGACGTCTTCGTGCCGCTGCTCTTCGGGCGCTCCTCGGTCGGCCGGCTCGGGCTCTTCGTGGAGATCACCGCCCCGATCGGGGACATCGGCTTCCACGGCCAGTGGACCCTCATGCTGTCCGCGGTCCGACCGCTGCGGGTGTATCCCGGGATGAAGATCGGGCAGATCATGTTCTTCGACACGCTCGGCGATATCGAGCCCTATTCCGGGAAGTACCAGGGCGCGGTCGGACCGCAGGAATCGCGCTACTGGCGGGACAAGTTGGGGCAGCCGTGATCCTCACCCGGGCGGAAATAGCCAGGTCGATCGACTCCGGTGACATCGTCATAGAGCCGTTCGACCCCCGAAGGATTTCCCCGAACGCCTACGACTGGCGACTCGGCGACACCATCCGGGTGTGCGAGTCCGAACTCGACGCGGCGCATTCCACGGAGTTCGAGGAGCGCACCATCCCGCCGGACGGCATGGTGCTGCTGCCGGGCAGGCTCTACCTCGGGGTCACCCACGAGCGCACCCATTCCGAGCGTTTCGCGCAGATGATCAACGGTGACCGCACGGTGGGCGCGCTGGGCATCTGGGTGCACGTCTCGGCACCGCTCGGCCACGTCGGCCACGCCATCCGGTGGACGCTCGAGATCCGCGTCGTGCGCCCGGTGCGGATCTACCCCGGGATGACCTTCGGGAAGATCATCTTTCTCAAGACCCTCGGCGCGGAGGCCAGTTACCAGAACATGGGCCGGAAGTACACCCGGACCAGCGGCATCGACACGTCGCGACTGTACGAGGAGCTCGCGTGAACGTCCTCACCGGGATCGACCTCCCCCCGGACAGCCCCGGCGGCAGCGTCGAGCTGCTGCGCGACCTGTACGGCGGGCCGGAACCGCTCATCCCCGCCGACGTCTTCATGCTCGCCCCGGAGGACCGGCCGGCGCCCGACACCTCCGGTTCACCGGCCCTGCTCACGGTGCCGGGCAAGACGGTGTCGGGGCCGGCGTTCTGGGCCTACGTGGACCGGCTCGGCGCCGCCGTCCGGGACAGGTACCCCACCGCCGACCACGACGTGCTGCACCTCCAGCACCTGGCCTTCGGCGCGACGGCCGCCCTGCAGCAGGTCTTTCCCGACCGGCCGAGCATCGCGCTGGTGCACGGCACCGACCTGCTGTTCGCCGAGGACCACCCGACCCAGGCCGCCGTCCTGCGGGAGACCGCGGCATCGGCCGACGCGATCGTCGTCCCCACCGGGGCGATGGCGGACCGGCTGCGCCGGATCGCCCCGGTCCCGTCGGACCGGATCGTCCACATCCCCTGGGGCGTCCCCGACCGGCTGCTGGCCGGCCGGCCCACCGGGGCGGCGGGGCACCGCGCGGAGCGGGAAGCGGGCGTCCTGCGGGTGCTCTACGCGGGTCGGCTCACCGCCGAGAAGGCCACCTCCGGCCTGATCTCGGCGGTGGCCTCGCTCCCCGGGGTGGAGCTCTCCGTGGCCGCTCCCCCGGCGGAGTTCGCGGCCCTGGCCGCACGCTCCGACCTGTCGCGGGTGCGCCGCCTCGGCTGGCTGTCCCGGGAGGACCTGTGGCGCGCGTTCGGCGGACACGACCTCCTGATCGTCCCCTCGCTCCGGCTGGAGGCGTTCGGGCTGGTGACCATCGAGGCGCAGGCGTGCGGCCTGCCGGTCGCCTACCAGCCCGTGCCGGGCCTGACCGAGGTGCTCGGCCGCTCCGCGCTCCCGGTCGACTTCGGGGACTTCACCGCGCTCCGGGGCCGCATCGAGGAGTTCCTCCGCTCGCCGGAGCGGCTGGACGACCTGGCCGCGGCCGGCCTGGTCAACAGCGGGCGCTTCCCGCTGTCGCGGACCGCCGGCGAACTGGCCGAACTCTCCCGCCGGGTCGCGCGATGACGCCCCGGCCGACCACCGCGGCCCCTGCGCCCACCGGCGGGCCGGAGCGGGACCGGGGCGACGGCCCGCGGTCCGCGGACTGCGTGTTCTGCGCCATCGTCGGGGGCCGGCTGCCCGCCGCCGTCGTCCACGAGGATGAACGGACCATCGCCTTCCTCGACATCACCGCGGTCATGGACGGGCACACCCTGGTGATCCCCAAGCGCCACGCCGCCGACCTCTGGGAGATCACCCCGGAGGACGCCGCCGCCGTGATGGCCACCGTCCACCTGATGGCCGGGCGGATCCGGGACGTGCTGGCGCCGGACGGCCTGACGCTGTTCCAGGCGAACCGGGACGCGGGCTGGCAGGACGTGTTCCACCTGCACGTCCACCTGGTGCCCCGGGCGGCCGGGGACCACCTCCACCGCCCCTGGAAGGCCGACCCGGTGCCGCTGGAGCGGCTCGCCGCCACCCGCGCCCGCCTCTCGGCACCGTCCCCCGAACACCCGGACCGGACCGCGGTGTGACGGCTCCCCGACCAGCTCGATCCCGTCGGGCCAGAACGTGAAAGGCCTTGTGTGCGCGCCGACCTCTCCATCCTCCGAGACCGCTCCTTCCTGCTCCTGTTCTCCGCCCGGTCCGTCTCCCTGCTGGGTGACGCCATCGCACCGGTGGCGCTCGCCTTCGCCGTCCTCGGAATGCCGGACGGCTCGGGTTCGACCCTCGGGATCGTCGCCGCCGCCCGGATCGCCGCCCAGGTCGCGTTCCTGCTGTACGGCGGTGTCCTGGCCGACCGGCTGCCGCGGCACCGGGTCATGGTCGGGGCGGACCTGACCGCGGGTCTCGCCCAGGGAGCGGTCGCGGTCCTGGTGCTGACCGGGACGGACTCCCTGGCGGGCCTGGTCGTCCTGTCGATGGTCAGCGGCGCCGCCAGCGCGCTGTTCACCCCGGCGTCCCGGAGCGTCACGGTGCGGCTCGTGCCCGCCGAGAAGATCCAGTCCGCCAACGCGCTGGTCCAGCTGTCGATGAACGCGGGCAGCATCGGCGGCGCGGCGCTCGCGGGCGTGCTGGTCGTCCTGCTCGGCGCCGGCTGGGCACTGGTGGTGGACGCGGCGACGTTCCTGGTGTCCGCGGTGCTCCTCGCCGGAGTCCGGCTGACCGGCACGGCGGACCAGCCGTCGCCCACGGAGGAAGGGATCTTCTCCCAACTCAGGCACGGGTGGCGGGAGTTCACCGAACGGACCTGGCTGTGGGCGGCGGTGGCGCAACTCGCGCTGGTGAACGTGTGCATCGGCGCCGGCTTCATCGTGCTGGGACCGGTCGAGGCCGAGGCGCACCTCGGCGGCGCCTCCGGATGGGCCGCCGTCCTCACCGCGCAGGCGGTCGGCTTCGTGGCGGGCAGCCTGCTGGCCATCCGGCTGCGGCCCCGCCGGCCCCTGCGGGCCGCGGTGCTGTTCACCCTGGGGATCGTGCCGTCCCTGGTCGCGCTGGCCTGCGCCGCGCCGGTCGCCGTCACCGCCGGCGCGATGTTCGTCACCGGCCTCTGCATGAGCCTCAACGACGTCACCTTCCTCACGGCACTGCAGAAGCACGTGCCGGAGGAGTCGATGTCCCGGGTGATGTCCTACGACGCCTTCGGCTCGTTCGTCTTCCTCCCGCTCGGCCTGGCGGTCGCCGCCCCGATCGCGGACCGGGTCGGCAGCGGCGCCGTCTTCCTGGGCGCGGCCTGCCTGGTCGCCGCGGCCGCGGGCGTCGTGCTGGCCGTCCCGGGGGTCCGCACCCTGCCGTCCGAGCCGCAGGCCGCGGCGGGGGCGGACCGTCCGCAACAGGCTTCGGCAGCAGTGCCGGCATCCGTCCGTACGACCAAGGAGGACCAATGACCGACGACACCCGGCAGCAGGACACGCTCGGTTCCGTGGCGGCACCGGAAGCCGACGGGCCACCGCGCGTGCCGCTCCAGGAGACCTTCGCCCGGATCTACGCCAGCGGGGCCTGGACCCTGACCGAGGACAGCGGGGCCGACGACGACGAATCCCGCTCCGGCCTCGGGTCGAACCTGGCCCAGACGGCCGCGCTGCGTGCCGAACTGCCCTCCCTGCTCGCCGGACTCGGCGTCCGGAGCCTGCTCGACGCGCCGTGCGGGGACTTCTTCTGGATGTCCAGGGTCGACCTGGGCGTCGACCGCTACACCGGTGCCGACATCGTCCCCGCGGTGGTCGAGCGCAACCGGGCGCGCTTCGCCCGCGCCGACCGCGAGTTCCGGGTCCTCGACCTCACCCGCGACCCGCTGCCGGAGGCCGACCTGGTGTTCTCCCGCGACTGCCTGGTGCACCTCGGAGACGACGACGTCCACCGCGCGCTGGACAACATCCGACGCAGCGGCTCGACCTACCTGGCGACGACCACCTTCACCGGGCGGGCCGGGAACGAGGCCGCCACCGAAGCGGGCGGCTGGCGTCCGCTCAACCTCCGGCGGGCCCCCTTCCTGCTGCCCGAGCCCTTCCGGGTGCTCGACGAGCAGTGCACCGAGGTCTACGTCACCGAGGAGGACGGCACGCGGGTCGAGCACCGCTTCGCCGACAAGTCGATCGGGGTGTGGCGGATCGCCGACCTCTAGACCTGCCGTCCCACCCGTCTTCCCGGTCCGCCCGCGGACCGCCGCCCCCTCAGCCCCACAACGAAGGAGAACCCTTGCCCCAGGACCAGCCCTCGGCCCTGATCGTCGGCACGGACCCGTACGCGATGCGCGCCTGCCTCCGGAACGGCATCACGCCGTACGTGGTGCACGGCCCGCACCTGGCGGACTGGGGCTACCTGAAGCTCCCGGACGGGGCCGTGGGGATCTTCGCCGAGGACCCGACGAGCATCGAGAGCGTCCTCCTCGCCCTGCGCCGGACCGGCGCCGCCGAGCGGGAGTTCCGCTTCCTCCAGACCTCCGACGAGGAGGCCCTGGTCACCGTCGCGGCACTCGCCCGGGTCCTGGACCTCCCGACGGCCGTGGCCGCGGACATCGCCCCGAACTTCCGGGACAAGTGGCTGCAGAAGCGGGCCGTCGCGGCGGCCGGCCTGGACGTCGGCGCCTCGCAGGTCATCGAGGACATCCACCACCTGGATCCGTCCGCCCTCGCGGACTTCGACAAGGCGGTGCTCAAGCCCATCGCCGGGGCGGGCACCCGGAACACCTCGGTCGTCCGGGGACTGGCCGAGCTGATCGACACCTGCGCCGAGTACCGGCGCCGGGGCGTTCCGCAACGCACCTTCGTCCTGGAGGAGTTCACGCCGGGCGAGGAGTGGATGGCGGACGGCGTGGTCTTCGACGGCGAACTCCGGTTCCTCAGCGTGGGCACCTACGCGGAGCCGTGCCTGACCGCCGTCGACGCCAACCGGGTGCTCCAGCTGGAACGCTTCGACCCGACCGAGGACGCGGACGCCTTCGCCCTGGCGCGGCCGGTCGTGACGGAGGCGCTGCGGGCCCTCGGCCTGCGGCGCGGGGTGTTCCACATGGAGCTGTTCCGCCGGCCCGACACCGGCGGGCTCGTGTTCGGCGAGTGCGCCGCCCGCACCGGCGGCGGGCTGATCTCCGAAGCGGTGGCGTTCAAGTTCGGCGTGGACCTGGGCGAAGCCGCCATCCGGTGCGCGGAGGGGATCGAGCCGACGATCGAGCCGACCGTCCGTCCGGAGAGCGTCAGCACCCTCTTCCTCGCCAACCGGCCCGGCGTCCTGGTCGGCTATCCCTCACTGGAGCAGATCCGGGCCCTGCCCGGTGTCGAGCACGTGCGGCTGGACCTCCCGTACGGCTTCCGGACGGGGGACACGGTGCAGGACACCACCCAGGGGGTCGGGCAGGTCATGCTGAGCGGGCGCACCCGGGAGGAGGTGCGCAGCCGGCGCGAGTTCCTGACCCGGTGGTTCGACGAGCGCCTGGTGGTCGTGCCCGCCCACGCGACGTACCCGGAACTGCGGAGCTGGCAGCGGGCCAACTGGCCGGAGACCGCCTCGGACTTCCGCACCTACGCGGAGCCCGAGCGGCAGCGCTGACCCGCTCGGCCCGGTTCGTCAGGCAGTGAGCCGGATCCTCCGCGGAGGATCCGGCTCACTGCCTGACGA
>NZ_JBHVEU010000452.1:0-7338 GCF_042802075.1 Kitasatospora sp. NPDC057518 | reverse complement strand
GCCCGGCCCAGTGGCTGGGCGCCGTCTCCTTCGGCTTCTACCTCTGCCAGGGCGTCGTCCTCTTCCACGGCCGCCCCCTGCTGTTCGGCGACCGCACCTACCCCGCGCCGCTCGCCGCCCTGCTGACCGTCGCCGCCTTCGGCGCGACCCTGGCCGCCGGCGCCCTCAGCCACGCCCTGGTCGAGCGCCCCGCGGTACGGCGCCTCGCCGGCCGGGCGGCGGGAGCCGGCTGAGGGACGGCGGTACGGGCGAGGGGCGCGCCGTTCAGTCCGTGGGCCAGGCCCGTAGGTCGGCCAGGGTGAGCGTCCGGAAGCGGCCTTCGCCGTCCCCCATGACGAGCAGCTGGAACTGCTCGGGGTCCGACCAGGGGAGCCGCGCGGCGATCCGGGCGAACTCGGCGAACGGCAGGTGGTTCAGGGCGCCGCCGTAGAGGTGGGGAGGCCGCTTCGTGCCGCCCCAGGCGTGGTCCTCGGTGGAGATGTTCCGCAGGTTCCAGCGGCCGGGCAGGTCGGGGCTCAGCGGGGCGAGGCGCGCGTTGAGCTCGGCGACGACGTCGTCGTCGTCCGCCCAGCCGCCGGGGCTGAGCAGGATGGTCGTGATCGCTGACATGCCCCCATGATGGCCGGGGCCGCGCCGGGGCCTGCGGCCGGGTGCTCCGGCGGACGGGCCGTCAGCGGCCGGTGGCGGGGCGGTCGGGGGCGTCGAGGGCGGCGACCTCGCGCACCGCGTCGGCGATGGCGCGGAAGTCCTTCTTCAGGATCGCGCCGTGGTTGCTGGGCACCTTCGCGCTGATCCGGATGTGCGGGTTGCGCGCGGTGACCGCCGGCAGGGCCGCGCGGATCAGCTCCTGCTCGTCGCCCTTGCTGCCCAGCGAGGTCCCCGAGGCGACCACGTACCGGGTCGGGACGGTGATGGCGTCCAGCACCGGGCCCAGGGCGGCGGCGCTGCCGATCCTGCCGAGTTCGATGTTGGACTCCGACATCTGCCGGTGGGTCATCCGCGGGGTCAGGCCGGTGGGGCGGGCCAGTGCCATGAGCGGTGCCCACCGCCGGAACTGCGCGCGGATGCGCTGCTCCAGTTCCTCGGTCAGCCAGTCGTAGGGCAGCGCGCCGTCCACCAGGACCGCGCCGACGGAGCGGCCCGGGTTGCGCGAGGCCCAGTGCGCGGCGACGAACGCCCCGTAGGACCAGCCCACCAGCAGGGCCCGCCGCACGCCGCGGGCCGCGAGGACGGCGTCGACGTCCCGGACGGCGGCCTCGAAGGAGTAGTCCGCGGAGCGCTTCGACGTCCGGCCGCGGGCCCGCTCGTCGTAGGTGATGTGCCGCAGGCCCGGGCCGAGGTCGGCGAGGACGCGCCGCCAGTAGCCCTGGGTGGCGAACTGGCCGTTGAGGTAGAGCACGGGCAGGCCGGGGCCGCCGGTGTCGGTGGCGGCCAGGGCGGTGTCGTCGACCGGCACCAGGCCGGTCCACGGGGCGGGTCCGGTCGCGGGTGCGGTGCTGTTCGTCATGGTGTCCCCCTTGGACGGGTGTCGGGCCCCGGGACGGGGTCAGAGGCTGCGGGCGGTGATGTCGCCGTGGGAGGTGGTGGCGCGGATGTCGAGCACGGTGGCGCCGTCGTTGCGCAGGGAGTTGGCGACGCGGCCGTGGCCGGTGCCGGCGTCCAGGGCGGCGCAGACGCCGGCGGCGGCGCCGACGGTGATGCTCCCGGACTGGGTGCTCAGCTCGACGGTGCCCCGGTGGGCCTCGGTGACGCGGATGTCGCCCCGGGTGGTGCTGATCCGGGCGGGCCCGCCGAGGCGGCCGACCTCGATGTCGCCGTCGACGGCGCTCAGGTGCAGGCTCGCCGCCTCGTCGACCTTGGTGTGGCGGTACGCGCCGTCGAAGGCGACGTCGCCCAGGCGGCCGACGACGCGCAGTTCGGCGGCCGCGGCCTTGCCCCGTACGGCGGAGCCGGCCGGCAGCTGGACGGTGACCTCCAGGGAGCCGGTGGGGCCGAGCAGCTGGCTTCCGGGCGCGGAGGTGACGATCCGCAGGACGCCGTCCTCGTAGGTGACGGCGGTCTGCTCGGCGGCCCGGACGTCGCGGCCCTTGCCGGGCTCGGCGGCCCGGACCTCGACGGTGGTGTCGACGCGCTCGGCGGCGATGAACCGCACGCGCCCGCCGGGGATGTCCAGGACGACGGTGACCGGGGCGGGGGTGGCGAACTTCTGCATGCTGCGCTCCTGTGCGGTTTCGTTCCATCGGTGTTTCCGACATTGGAAACGCTACGTTGCTTTCAAGATCTCGGCAACTAGTTCGTTGCGTCAAAGTAGCGTAATGGCAGGTGGATAGCGGGAAACTGTTGCAACGGACGCACGGGTAACGCAACGGACGTCACCCCGATCATTGCAATGGTCTGAAGGTGAACGCTAAGGTGGGGGCCGACCGGGAACCACACGGCCGACCGGGAACCACACGGCCACCACCACCGAGGAGAACGCGATGCCGGGAGGCAGGCTCACCCAGCAGGAACGCCGGCAGATCGCCCTGGGGCTGGCCGACAGCCTCCCCTACGCCGAGATCGCCCGACGCCTGGAACGCCCCACCTCGACCGTCACCCGCGAGGTCATGCGCAACGGCGGCCCCGTCGCCTACCGCGCCGACCTCGCCCACCGCGCCACCGAACACCGCGCCCAGCGCCGCCGCCCCGCCCCCACGGCCGGCCCACGGCCCGGCACCCACCCCCACGGCCGCGACGACGAGGCCGTGGCCGCCTACGAGGAACAGCTCACCACCGTCCTCATGGGCTCCGGCCTCAACCGGATGGGCGCCCGCGTGGTCACCTGCCTGTCCACCACCGACGCCGGCAGCCTCACCGCCGCCGAACTCGCCCAACGCCTCCAGGTCAGCCCCGCCTCCATCTCCAAGGCCATCGCCTTCCTGGAGAGCCAGAGCCTGGTACGCCGCGAACGCGACGAACGCCGCCGCGACCGCTACATCGTCGACGACGAGCTCTACTACCAGGCCGTCATCGCCAGCGCCCGCGCCAACGACAGGGTCATCGAGACCGCCCGCCAGGGCGTCGCCGTCCTCGGCCCCGGCACCCCCGCCGCCGTCCGCCTGGAGAACATCGCCCGCTTCCTCGACTTCATCAGCGAAAGCATCGTCCGCGCCGCCGAACAGGCCCGCGAAGTCCTCCACACCAAGCCCGCGACTGTTATCAAGGGCGAGGCCCCGGAGTAGGAAGTCGGCCCCGCCGACTTCCTACTCCGAGGCCGTGACGGTCAGGCCGCCCGGCGCAGCGCGGCCTTCTCGATCGTCCGCACCCGCCGCCACGTGTACACCCACGCGTCGATGTCCCGCACCCCGCAGATCTGCAGGAAGTGCCGCACCTTCTCCATCTGCGGAAGGGACGTCGCGTTGAGCATGTCGGAGATCGTGCTGCGCCGCAGGACCTTGCCGTAGGCCGTCTGCCGCTGCTGGTGCAGCCGCGCGCTGCGCTCCTCCAGCCGGCGCAGTGACGGCTCGCCGGCCCAGATCCTGACGTCCTCCAGGCCCGCGACGAACTCCTTCACGGTGGAGAACAGCACGGGATCGGGTTCGCCTGCGGCCGGGACCGGTACGCGCCAGTCGGCGGCGGGCGGCGTCCTGGTGGGCATCCGCATACGGGTGCGGAGTTCCGCCATCGCTTCCTGGTGAAGGAGCAGCGCGCGCTGCTGGGCGCGAGCACCCACGTCCATCGCCTTCAGCAGCGCTCGCAGCTCTTCCTCCGAGGGCAGGAGGCGTCCCCGGATGATCTCGTACACGGTGGCGGCATCCATCTCGGCCCTGTGTGCGAGCTCTTCCATGGACCGCTCGGAAACGGATCGACGGTGTTTCTGCAGCTCGTGCGCGAGCTCCTCGCGTGCGGTCATCGCCGCCCCCGCACGGCCGTGCCGGAGGCCTCGACGGCGGCGGTGACGATGACGGTCACCAGCGCCTCGACGGCGTACCCGAGGACGATCAGGGCGATGACGCCGGCCAGGGCGACCGCGAGGAACGCGGCGGACAGCGCGGCCCGCCGCAGGCCGGAGTCCTCGGCGGGCGGGGCGGTGGGCGGCGGCGTGCGCCGTACCGCGCATCGGAGTTCGAGCAGCACAGTGGTCCCTTCTGAACCTCAACCCGGACGTGGGGATTGCCGTCCCCTGGGCCACCCGGCGGGTGGTTGGGCCAGATCATGCGCGGGCCGCCAGGCGCCGCGCAAGTTCCCGCCCGCGGCTCCTCCGGCGGCAACCAGGCATTGCAAGAGTTGATGTGACTGACTGTCGGGACGGATTCGGACACCATCGCCACGCCGCCGGCGCCCGCGTGTCCGAAGCCGTCCGGGACTGTCCGAGATCGTCCGGGCGCCGTCGGGCAGGCCGCCGGGATCACGCCTGCTCGGAGTGGTCCAGCGTCCGGGAGTGTCCGAAGCCGTCCGGTCGGCTTGGTCGCAGCGCCGCCGAATGCAAGAGTTGCGATCCGAGAGCCCTTCCCCTCAACCCGGACGGTCTCCCCGGGCGGAGCGCTGTTGCCGCAGCCCCGCCGTGACGCGGATCACATCGGAGAAGGCCTGTCCCCGTCCCGGGAGCAGGCCTTCTCCTCGTCCCCGCCCACCGGTCAGGGCGTCAGGAGCAGCCGCCCGCGCAGGCCTCCGGCCTCCAGGCGGCGGTGGGCGTCGGCGGCGCGGTCCAGCGGGAGGCTGTCGGCGACCCGCAGGGTGAGGCGGCCGTCGGCGGCGAGGTCGGACAGGCGGGCCAGCGCCGGGCCGTCGGCGGTGATCCACACGTTGGCGACCCGGATGCCGCGCAGGGGCACCGGGGCGCTGCCGGCCGCGACCGCGACGAAGGCGCCGCGGCCGCGCACCGCGCCCAGGGCCCGTACGCCCAGCAGGGCGGCGTCGACGGCGCCGTCGACCCCGCCGGGCACCGACTCCCGTACGGCGGCGGCCACATCGGGTGCCGTGCGCGGCACGAACCACTCGGCGCCCAGGTCGCGCACCAGCGGCTCGTCGTCCTGTCCGGCGAGCGCGACCACCCGCAGGCCGCGCAGGGCGGCCAGTTCGACGGCGAAGCCGCCGACGCCGCCCGCCGCCCCGGTGACCAGGACGGTGGAGCCGGCCGGCAGGTCGAGCAGGTCCAGGGCCTGCAGCGCGGTGAGGCCGTTGAGCGGCAGGGTCGCGGCCTGGGCGAGGGTGGCGCCGGCCGGGGAGGGGGCGAGGGCGTCCGCGTCCAGGACGACGTGCTCGGCGTAGGTGCCGAGGTCGGTGTCCAGGCGGTCGCGCAGGCCCACCACCCGCTGGCCGAGCGAGAATTGGGTCACCTCGGGTCCGACGGCGTCCACCGTCCCGGCCACGTCCCAGCCGATGCCGGTCACCGCGCGCGGGGCCATCAGCCCGGCCCCGGCGAGCACCCCGGAGCGGGTGACCGCGTCCACCGGGTTGACCCCGGCCGCCGCCACCCGCACCCGCACCTGCCCGCGGCCAGGGCGCGGCAGCGCCACCTCCACCAGCTCCAGCACCTCGGGACCGCCGAACTCCCGCACCACCACGGCACGCATCACGACACCCACCCCTCACGAATCGGCAACTCCACCCAACCTAAGGAGAGTTACTCTCCATGGGGAAGGACGCACCCGAAGGTGCGTACCGCACGGAAAGGAGAGTGGGCCGATGCCCACCACGACCGCCGCCCGGCGCCGCGCCGCCGAGGCCGCCGCCTACGACGCCTACCTCGCCTGGTGCCCGGCCCGCCAACTCCTGGACCGGATCGGCGACAAGTGGGTCAGCCTGCTCGTCTCCGCCCTCGCCGACGGGCCGCTGCGCTACAGCGACCTGCGCCGGCGCCTGGCCGGGGTGAGCGAGAAGATGCTCACCCAGACCCTGCGCGCCCTGGAACGCGACGGCCTGGTCAGCCGCACCGTCACCGCCGGGGTGCCTGCCCGCGTCGACTACGAGCTCACCGGGCTCGGGCGCGACCTGCTGCCGCTCGTCCGGCAGATCAAGGACTGGGCGGAGAGCCACATGCCCCAGGTGCTGGCGGCCCGTGCCGCGTACGACGAGGACCACCGGACACCGGAATGACCCGGGGGACCGGGGACGGTCCGGGCGCAACCTCCGGCGGGGCGGCTCGTTGGGCGTATGGGTCGAACCGACCGGCCGGGGGCGGGAGTACGCCCCGGCCCTGACGGATGGGGACGTTCATGACCGACACCGACACCGCCGCGGACTCCGCGGTCCGCAGCGGCAGCCCGGACTCCGCGGTCGACCGGGTCGCCGACTTCTACGGCGCCTACGTCGACGCCGTCTCCGACGGCACCGACGACCTGGGCACCGAACTGCGCGCCCACTACCTCACCGAGGACTTCCGACAGCGGCTGGCGGCCTGGGAGGAGGCCAACCATGCCGACGGCGTGCTGCGTGCCCAGGACGTGCCCACCCGCTGGGAGGTGCGCTACCACGACTCCGGCGCCGGGCACCTGTTCACCACCGTCACGCTGACCTGGGGCACCGGCCCCGACGCCGGGCACACCCGGCTGGCGGTGCAGAGCGACCTGGGCACCAAGCTGATCTCGGACATCGAGGAGGGCTGACCCGCCGTCACGCCGCCCCCGGGGGTCACGCCAGGGCGGCGGCCAGGCGCTCGGGCAGGGTGGCGTACGGGCGGCACTCGACCACGGGCAGCGCGTGGGCGCGGGCCTGGTCGGCGAGCCAGGTGCTGTAGCGGGCGCTGACGGCTGCGCGCTCGGGCTGCGGGCCGCTGTCGGGCTCGCGGTCGGCGTAGTTGGCGCCGATGCTCCGCGGGTCGTCCTCGTGCAGGAAGACCGCGCGCACCCGCCGGCCCTGCTCGGCGGCCTCGGCGGCGGCGCGGGCGGCGGCGGCCGGGGTGAGGTAGTCGCCCTCCACGATCGCGGGCACGTCCACGGTGAGCCGGTTGCGCACGACGCCGAGCAGCGCGTCGTCCAGGGCGCGGGCGGTGGCGATCTGGAGTTCCAGGACGCGGTCGGCGCCCAGCGCGTCCGGGTCGGGCACGGCGGAGAAGTGGTGCAGGCCGGGGTGGCTGTCCGCGCTGGTGGCGGCCTGGAGGGCGGCCACGACGTCGTCGAACTCGACGACGAACGCGCCGTGTCGAACGCGCAGGAGGTCGGCGGCGCGGCTCTTGCCGAGGCCGGAGGCCCCGCCGATCAGCAGGACGTCCCACGGGATTTCGTCGGTATGCATACCGGCACGGTAAGCGGTTCGGGGTGCGGGTGGGCTCCGGGGGGTGGGGGAGGCGGCCGAGGGCGCGCCTCCCGGCCCGGCCCCCGGCGCCCGGAAGCCGGCCCCGCGGATGCCGGCCCGGTC
>NZ_JBHVEU010000451.1:0-7340 GCF_042802075.1 Kitasatospora sp. NPDC057518 | reverse complement strand
GGACGGCACTGCGCCGTCCGGGGCCGTCGGCGTTCCGGGGCCCGTCGTTCCGGTTCGTCCCGCTCGGAGCGGTGTCTACACTCCGGTCCATGCTGCAAACTCCGCGCAGGGCCCGCCAGGTGGCCGCGCTCAGCCTGGTGTTCGGCGCCGTGCTGCTGGCCGGCGCGGCCACCGGCGCCTGGGGCGACCCGGGCGGGCCGCCGCACAGCCCGTCCGCCGACACCGCCCGGGCCACCGGCGGGCTCCCGGCGGACCCGGCCGGCGCCGCCCTGTCCGAGCAGCAGGCCGAGCACCTGCTGGCGGCCGGCGGCGACCGCTGGGGCGCGTACTACAGCGCCCAGGAGTACGCGGAGTTCAGCCAGGGCCTGGACGGCCGGTACCCGGGCGTCGGCCTCTCGGTCGGCCGCGGCCAGGACGGCGTCACCGAGGTCTCCCAGGTCGCGCCCGGCGGCCCGGCCGCCGCGGCCGGGATCGCCGCCGGCGACCGGCTCGTACGGATCGGCCAGGACCAGGCCGACCACCTGCCGGTCACCGAGGTGGTCGCGCGGCTGCGCGGCCAGGGTGAGGAGCGCCGGGCCGGCTCCGAGGTCACCCTGGCGGTCCGGCGCGGCGAGGGGGAGGAGCGCGAACTGCGGCTGCGGCGCGTGCTGCTGGACAGCCGGCAGGTCACCGCGGAGCAGCTGGGCAAGGGCGTGCTGCGGGTGACCGTGCGCGGCTTCACCAGCGGCGTGGCCGACCAGGTGCGCGCCGCACTGCGCGCCCCGCACGCCGGCGTGGTGCTCGATCTGCGCGGCAACTCGGGCGGGTTGGTCGACGAGGCGGCCGGCACCGCCGGGATCTTCCTGGACGGCGGAACGGTCGGCTCGTACCAGGAGCGCGGCGAGACCAGGGAGTTGACCGCCCCGCCCGGCGGCGACCAGCGCACCCCGCTGGTGCTGCTGGTGGACGGCGGCACGATGAGCGCCGCCGAACTGCTGGCCGGAGCCCTCCAGGACCGCAGCCGCGCCGTGGTGGTGGGCTCGCGGACCTTCGGCAAGGGCACCGTCCAGCAGCCCAGCCGGCTCGCCGACGGCGCCGTGCTGGAGCTGACCGTCGGCCGCTACTACACCCCGGCGGGCCGCTCCCCGGACGGCACCGGCCTCACCCCCGACGTCCCGGCCGGTTCGGGCGAGGAGGCCGACGAGCTCGCCCTGCGGGTCCTCTCGGGGCTGGGCACCCGCGCCTAAAGCAGCTGCCCGATCCGGCCTCGAAGTGCGAGAATGGCCGCGTTATGGCAAAGGAAACCGGACAGAAGCTGATCGCGCAGAACAAGAAGGCGCGACACGAGTACACGATCCTCGACACCTACGAGTGCGGCCTCGTCCTCACCGGAACCGAGGTCAAGTCGCTGCGCGAGGGGCGGGCCAACCTGGTCGACGGCTACGCGTACATCCAGAACCACGAGGCGTGGATCGACAACGTCTTCATCCCCGAGTACACCCAGGGGACGTGGACCAACCACGCGGCCCGGCGCAAGCGGAAGCTGCTGCTGCACAGGATGGAGATCCACAAGATCGAGAGCAAGGTCCGCGACGCGGGCCACACCCTGGTCCCGCTCTCGCTGTACTTCAAGGACGGCCGGGTGAAGCTCGAACTGGCGCTCGCGGTCGGCAAGAAGCTCTACGACAAGCGCCAGACGCTGCGCGAGAAGCAGGACACCCGCGAGACGGCCCGTGCGGTGGCGGCGGCCCGCCGACGCCAGGGTTAATCCGCTGGACCCTCGCCCGTCGCCTCGCGTACTATGGCGCAAGCAACACGGACGATGACCGTCCGAGCTGTTTCTCAACAAAACATGGGGATGATCGGTTTCGACAGGGGATGTTGAAACAGGGGAAGCGAGCCGAGGAACGCGGCAATGATCTCGTTAACCACGTGTCGCAAAAAAATAATCGCCAACTCTAAGCGCGATTCCCAGCAGTTCGCTCTCGCTGCCTAATAAGCACCGATAGCGCTTGGGTGTCAGACCGGGGAGTTCCCGACCCGGACCCTGGCATAATCTAGGGAACTCAACCGTCCGCCCGGGCTGCGAGGGCGGATGGGAAATCAAACAGCAGCTGGGCCTGTTGGCGGCTTGTCCGTGTGACCGCCAGGGCCGAGAAAATCACAGCGGACTGCGCTCGGAGAAGCCCTGAATTAACTCCACTGGACCCGGGTTCGATTCCCGGCATCTCCACCACCCCATGTTGACACGAAGGCCGTCCTCCGCTCCGCGGAGGGCGGCCTTCGATTTTTGTACGTTCCGGAGCAGCGCGGCCGGGGGGTCGCGGCGTAGGATCATCCGTCCGCTCGTTTTCCGGAGCCGGATTCCGCCGCTACCACCGAGGCCATGCAGAGCAACACGCCCACCACCCCCGCCACCGACCACGAGACCGTCCGCGCACGCGAGATCGCCGGTGAGCAGCAGCACCTCGACACCGTCTACCACCGGTTGGAGGAGAAGCTCGCCGAGGCCGAGTACATCCTGGAGGACGCCGCCAAGCGGGTCCAGGTCGGCACCCCCGGCGCGCTCGCCGAACGCGACGCCCAGGTCTACCGGGCCGGCGCCCACCTCCAGCGTCTGAACAACGAGTTCGAGGACTTCCTGTTCGGCCGGATCGACCTCCAGCGGGCCGACGCCCCGGAGGAGCACGGCATCCCGTCGAACACCCCGCTCGACCCGGCCGACCCGGCCGTCGCCGAGACCCTCCACATCGGCCGACTGGGCGTGCTGGACGCCGAGTACGGCCCACTGGTGATCGACTGGCGCGCGCCCGCCGCCGCCCCCTTCTACCGCGCCACCCCGGTCGAACCGGGCCGGGTGATCCGCCGCCGGGTGATCCGCTCCAAGGGCCGCAAGGTGATCGGCGTCGAGGACGACCTGCTGCGTCCCGACCTCACCCCGACCCTGGACGGCGAGGAGCTGGCGGTGGTCGGCGACGGCGCGCTGATGGCCTCGCTGGGCCGCGCCCGCAGCCACTCGATGCGCGACATCGTCTCCTCCATCCAGAAGGAGCAGGACGAGGTGATCCGCGCCGCCGCCGCGGGCGCCACCCTGGTCACCGGCGGCCCCGGCACCGGCAAGACCGCCGTCGCCCTGCACCGCGCCGCCTACCTGCTCTACCAGGACCGCCGCCGCTACGCCGGGGGCATCCTGGTGGTCTCGCCGACCGCGCTGCTGGTCTCGTACACCGAGGGCGTGCTGCCCGCGCTGGGCGAGGAGGGCCAGGTCGCCATCCGGGCGGTCGGCTCGCTGGTGGACGGCATCGAGGCGGACACCTACGACACGCCCGAGGCGGCCCGGGTCAAGGGCTCGGCCCGGATGGTCCAGCTGCTGCGCCGGGCCGCCCGCGCGGCGCTGGAGCTGGGCGCGCCGCAGGAGCTCAAGGTGGTCGCCCGGGGCGAGGTGCTGAAGCTGGACGCCTCCCGGCTGAAGGCCGTGCGCGGCAACGTGGTGGGCTCCGGCGGCACCCCGCTGAACCTGCTGCGCCCGCGCGCCCGCCGGCTGCTGCTGGACGCCCTGTGGCAGCAGGCCACCAGGGACCTGCCGAAGCCCGCCGACCACTACGCCCGCGAGCAGCGCCAGGAGGAGAAGGAGTCCTTCGACGAGTACGTCTCGGACGAGGCGTCGTTCCTGGACTTCCTGGACGCCTGGTGGCCGGCGCTGACCCCGCGCCGGGTGCTCGCCACGCTGCGCCAGCACCGGCACACCAACCGGATCGCCCGCCGGGCCGTCACCCCGGACGAGGCCAGGCTGCTGGCGGCCTCCTGGCGCCACCTGTCCGGGCGGGGCGAGGGCGCGCTGTCCGCGCACGACGTCGCGCTGATCGACGAGCTCCAGGTGCTGCTCGGCGAGCCGGCCCGCCCGAAGGTCCGCGAGGTGGACGCGGTGGACCTGCTGAGCGGCCTGGACGAGGTCACCACCTTCGCCGACCGCAGCGCCCGCCAGCGCGACCGCCAGCCGGTCGAGCGCACGGAGTACGCGCACATCATCGTGGACGAGGCGCAGGACCTCACCCCGATGCAGTGGCGGATGATCGGCCGCCGGGCCCGGATGGCCACCTGGACGATCGTCGGCGACCCGGCGCAGTCCTCCTGGCCGTTCCCGCAGGAGGCCCAGGCCGCGCTGGACGAGGTGCTCTCCGGCAAGCCGCGCCGCCGCTTCACGCTGACCGTGAACTACCGCAACCCGGCCGAGATCGCCGAGGTGGCGGCCAAGGTGCTGGCGCTGGCCGCGCCGGGCACCCCGTCGCCGAGCGCGGTGCGTCACGTCGGCGTGGAGCCGCGCTTCGCGGCCACCACCGACCCCGCGCCGGAGGCCTTCGGCAAGGCCGCCCGGGCCGAGCTGGAGCGGCTGCTGGCCGAGGTGGACGGCACCGTGGCGCTCGTGGTGCCGATGGACCGCCGGGGCGAGGCGGCCGGCTGGGCCGAGGGCCTGGGCGGGCGCGTGGTGGTGCTGGGCAGCCTGGAGGCCAAGGGCCTGGAGTACGACGCGACCGTGGTGGCCGACCCGACCGGCATCGCCGGCGAGTCGGAGGCCGGCCTGCGGGTGCTGTACGTGGCGCTGACCCGCGCGACCCAGCGGCTGACCGTGCTCTCCGGTCCGGACGACCTGCCGGACGCGGCCGGCGTGCCCGCGCTGCTGCACGGCTGACGGACCCTACGGGATCCGACGGAAGAAGGCCCCTCACCGGGTGGTGAGGGGCCTTCAGACGTTTACGACACCGACCCGCCATGCTCGCCTCGCGGCAAGTGGTCCCTCGAAGGGACGAAGGTTGGGCCCGGGGGCTTGGATCGAGCCGGTGTCCCGTCCAATGTAACGCATCGGCCGGGAGAGGCAAGGAGCGAGCGGCGGGAGCCGGACGGCCATCGGGTGGGATTGTCGGGTCCGCACACTCAATGAACGTTATTTCTGGCTACCCCTTGGAAGGTGCGACGATCGACGTCTAGCATGCGCAGGCGATGCCTTCAACAAAATGTTGAGCCTGCGGGACAGACGGAAGAAGGAAGCGTCGATGGCGACGGTGCCCAGTGTCTCCAACTCGATCACGGTACGGCTGGAGGTCCCGGCCCGGGGCAACGCCGTCAGCGCGATCACCACGGCCGTGGAGTCCTCCGGCGGATCGGTGACCGGTCTCGACGTCACCGCCTCCGGGCTGGAGGCGCTGCGGATCGACGTCACGGTGGCGGCGGCCTCGGTCGCGCACGGCGAGGAGATCGTCGAGAAGCTGCGCACGATCGACGGCGTGTCGATCGGCAAGGTCTCGGACCGCACCTTCCTGATGCACCTCGGCGGCAAGATCGAGATGTCCTCCAAGCTGCCGATCCGCAACCGTGACGACCTCAGCATGATCTACACCCCGGGTGTCGCCCGGGTCTGCATGGCGATCGCGGAGAACCCCGAGGACGCCCGCCGCCTGACCATCAAGCGCAACAGCGTCGCCGTGGTCACCGACGGCTCCGCGGTGCTGGGCCTGGGCAACATCGGCCCGGAGGCCGCGCTGCCCGTCATGGAGGGCAAGGCGGCCCTGTTCAAGCGCTTCGCCGGGATCGACGCCTGGCCGATCTGCCTGGACACCCAGGACACCGACGAGATCGTCGCCATCGTCAAGGCGATCGCCCCGGGCTTCGCCGGGATCAACCTGGAGGACATCTCCGCGCCGCGCTGCTTCGAGATCGAGGCCCGGCTGCGCGAGGCCCTGGACATCCCGGTCTTCCACGACGACCAGCACGGCACCGCGATCGTGGTGCTGGCCGCCCTCACCAACGCGCTGAAGGTGGTCGGCAAGCGGATCGGCGACATCCGCGTGGTGATGTCGGGCGCCGGCGCCGCCGGCACCGCGATCCTCAAGCTGCTGATGGCGGCCGGCGTCGAGCACGCCACCGTGGCGGACGTGCACGGCGTGGTCCACCTGGGCCGCGGGGACCTCAACGAGAACCTGCGCTGGATCGCCGAGCACACCAACCGCTCGGGCCGCACCGGCAGCCTCAAGGAGGCCGTGGCGGGCGCCGACGTCTTCATCGGCGTCTCGGCCCCGAACGTCCTGGACGGCGACGACCTGGCCACCATGGCCGAGGACTCGATCGTCTTCGCGCTGGCCAACCCGGACCCGGAGGTCGACCCGGCCATCGCCCGGCAGACCGCCGCCGTGGTCGCCACCGGCCGCAGCGACTTCCCGAACCAGATCAACAACGTGTTGGTCTTCCCGGGTGTCTTCCGCGGCCTGCTGGACGCCCAGAGCCGCACCGTCAACACCGAGATGATGATCGCCGCCGCCCGCGCGCTGGCCACCACCGTGGCCGACGACGAGCTGAACGCGAACTACATCATCCCGAGCGTGTTCCACAAGGACGTGGCCAAGACCGTCGCCTCCGCGGTGCGCGAGGCGGCCCTGGCGGGGGCCCAGGAGGACCGCGCGCCGGCCCGTCCGACCCCCGGCATCGTGGGCACCCTCGACACCGCCGCGTTCCCCACCGTCAAGCTCTGACGGACGGCTCGGGCGACGTGTCGCAGATCGCTCAAATGTGCGAATAGCGGTCATACCCGCCCAGCTCGCCCCGAACCCTTGCGACACAAGGGCGAGGGGCGTGTTTGGGCTTGTCAGTCGTAGGGCGTACCGTAGCCCTGCACGGGGCAGGCGTGTCCGACAAGTACGGAACGTCCCCCTGGTCTTCCGGCGTGTCGTCCCGACCGCCGCCCGGGTCCGGTCCGCCGGAGCCGACGGAGCGTCACACCTCCGACGGGCGGGCGATGTTCGGGTGGCTCGGCCGGGGCCCGATTGGCTTTCTCGGGGCCGGTCGGGGCAGGATTCGTACCCAGGCGGGCGGGCGGGCCTTCGACGGCTCCGGCGCGCGGCATCGGGTACGGACCCGGCCTGCGACCACGCATTGCCTGCATGAGCACAGTGTGCGGACCTGCGGCCTATCCGGGTGCCCCCCGGTGGGAGCACCGATGGGCCCCCGCGCACCGCAAGCGAACAGACCACAGGAGTACACATGAACCGCAGTGAGCTGGTGGCCGCGCTGTCCGAGCGCGCCGAGGTGACCCGCAAGGACGCCGACGCCGTTCTGGCCGCCTTCGCCGAGATCGTCGGCGAGGTCGTCGCCAAGGGCGACGAGAAGGTCACCATTCCCGGTTTCCTGACCTTCGAGCGCACCCACCGCGCTGCCCGCACCGCCCGCAACCCGCAGACCGGCGAGCCGATCCAGATCGCCGCGGGTTACAGCGCCAAGGTGAGCGCCGGCTCCAAGCTGAAGGAAGCCGCCAAGGGCGCTGCCTGAGCCACCCCTTGAACGCCCGAGAGGCCGGGCTCCCCACTGGCGAG
>NZ_JBHVEU010000450.1:0-7347 GCF_042802075.1 Kitasatospora sp. NPDC057518 | reverse complement strand
GCTCAGGCGGGAGGGCGACCGGGCCCGGTCCGTGAACGGCCCGCGGACGCTTCGTCAGCCGGTGACCATGGTCTTGCCGGGGAGCGTGCTCCAGCCGCTCCACCCGCTCTTCCCCGGCTGGTACGAGGCGTGGTTGAAGGCGCCGTTCTGGCCGGTGGCGAAGAGGTCCAGGGTGCCGGCCGCCGCGTTGAACGTCGCGGTCGGGAAGCGACCGGTGGTGAACCGCCAGTCCCCGACGTTGGTCCAGTCGCTCCACGGCTTGCCGTCGGGCTGCCACGCGGCGCGGGCGAGGACGCCGTTGCCGTCGACCGCGAACAGCGCGAAGCCGCCGGTGGCGGGGTCGAAGACGGCGGTCGGCGAGCCCGCGAACCCGCGGCCGGGGACCTCGTACCAGCCGCTCCACTTCGTCATGCCCGGGGTGTAGTAGGCGTGCGCGACGGCCCCGCTGGTCCGGGTGGCGAAGACCTCCACGACCTTGGTGACCGGGTTGTAGGCGGACGTGGGGCTGCCGGTGAACCTCACGTTGTCGTCCTGGGCGTACCAGGGGTTCCAGTCCTGGCCCGGCAGCCAGTAGCTCTGCTTCAGCACGCCGTCGGTGTTGACCGCGAACAGCTCGATGGCACCGGTGGAGGGGTTGTACAGGGCGCTCGGGCTGCCCGTGAACTCCTTGTTGGCCTTGATGTCGTACCAGCCGCTCCACCCCGCCGTGCCCACGGTGTAGTAGGAGTGCGCGACGGCCCCGTTGGTCTGGGTGGCGAAGACCTCCGCGGTCTTCGTCGCCGGGTTGTAGACGGCGGTGGGGCTGCCGGTGAACCTCTTGTCGGTGGGCTGGTAGTACCACTCGATCCAGCCCTTGCCGTCCGGCAGCCAGTAGGTCTGGCTGAGCACGCCGTCGGTGCCGATGGCGAACAGCTCGATGGCACCGGTGGCGGGGTTGAACACGGCGGTGGGGACGCTCGCGAACTGCCAGTCGCCGCCGACCCGCGTCCAGTCGCTCCAGGTCGTGCCGTCCGCGCTGGAGGCGGACACCACGTGGCGGTCGCTGTCGACGGCGAAGACCGTGGTGGTCTTCCGGACCGGGTCGTAGACCGAGCTGCGGGCGGCCGGGTTGGCGGTGACGGTGTCCCACCAGCCGTCGCGGACCTGGTTGATCCACGCGCCGAGGTCGTCGACCCGGGTGCTGTACGCGCCGGTACGGGTCTCGGTGGCGGGCACGCCCAGGCAGCCGCCCTGCCACGAGCGGGAGGCGACGGCGACCAGCTCGGCCTTGCCGTTGACCTCGCGGACGGCGGGGGCACCGGTGTCGCCCTTGCAGACCGCCGCGCCGCCCGTCCCCGTGATGCCGACGCCCGTCGCGCTCACCGTGTCGAGGCTGAACGCGCCGGAGTGGAGCCGGTTCGGGAGCCACTCGGTCTTGGTGCGCCCGTACCCGGGCACCCGCAGGGTCTGGCCGGCGGTCGGGGCGGTGGTGGCGACCGCGAGCGGGGCGACGCCGGTGACGGGGACGGCCAGGCGGGCCAGGACCAGGTCGCGGTCCTGACGCGGCGCCAGCTCCACCACGTCCGTCACGACACCGGCGCCCGTGGCCAGGTCGGTGCGCCCGACGGTGGCGGTGGTCTTCCACTTCGGCGCACCGGCGGCCAGTGCCTGCGGCTGCGCCGGGTCGTCGGAGAAGCACGAGGCGGCCGTGGCCACCCAGTAGCGGTCCACCAGGGCGCCGGTGCAGACGCGCACGTTGTCGCCGATCGCCAGGCGGACGGTGTAGGCGTAGGAGCCGTCGGCGGGCGCGTCGCCGACCACGGCGCCGGCCGGGACGATGCTGCACAGCGTGCCGGCGGCAGCGGCAGCGGCGAGTACGCCGGCCCGCCGGGAGCGGACCTGGGACTTGCGGGGCATGAGGGATCTCCAGGGAGCGTTCGCGGTTCGTCGGATCGTTCGGATCGTTCGGGGAGGACGGCACCCCGCGGGTGCGCGGGGTGCCGGTGGCGCGTTCGACCGGTGGCCGCAGCGGGCCTGCCGCGGGTCAGGGGGCGGAGGGGCCGCCGTGGAAGCGGACCCAGAGCGGGCCGCCCTGGCCCTGCGGGTCGACGGACCAGAGCGTGCTGTTGACGTCCCTGACGTAGGTGACCAGGTGCTTGCTGACCGGGTCGACGACGGTCTGCGGGACGGCGTCGGCGGCCAGCGCGGTGCCCGACGGGGTGAGCGCGAACTCGGTCCACTTCCCGGTGGCGAAGTCCAGCGCGTTCAGCCGGTTGTTCGGCCCGTTGACGTACACCACGGTCCGGTTGCCGGCCGTGTCGGCGATCGCGACCGGGTCGGTGGCGGCCATCACGCCCCAGTCGCGCCAGCCCGGGCCGTACGGGTCGACGGACCACAGGTGGTTGGCGGCGTCGCGGACGAAGGTGGTGAAGTGCCCGGTGGCCGGGTCGACCACGGTCGAGGGGACCGCGTCGGGGGCCAGGGCTGGCGGGATGAACTCGACCCGGCCGGCGCCCCGGCGGTCGATGGAGTTCAGCCGGTTGTTCGGCCCGTTGACGTACACCACGATGTGGCCGTCGTTCGGGTTGACGACCGGCACCGGGTCGGTGGCGGCCAGGCCGCCGAAGTCGTACCAGCCCTCGCCCTGCGGGTCGACGGACCACAGGTGGTGGGCGGTGTCGCGGACGAAGGTGACCAGGTGGCCGGTGGCCGGGTCGACGACCGTGCGCGGCACGGCGTCGGGGGCCAGCACCGTCCCGGCGGGGGTGGGGATGAAGTCGGTCCACTTGCCGGTGGTGCGGTCGTAGGACCAGAGCTTGTTGTCCGGCCCGTTGACGTACACGATCACGTGGTTGTCGGCCGGGTTGGCGATCGCGGTGGGGCGGGCGGCCGCGAAGCCGCCCAGGTCGGTCCAGCCCTCGTTCTGCGGGTCGACCGACCACAGGTGGTTCTTGCTGTCCTGGACGAAGGTCAGCGGGTGCCCGGTGGCCGGGTCGACGACGGTGAACGGCGAGCCGGTGACCTTCGTCCCCGACGGGGTCGAGTGGCGGACGTTGGTGATCCACACGCCGAGGTCGTCGACCCGGGTCGCGTACGCGCCGGTGCGGGTCTCGGCGGCCGGGGTGCCCAGGCAGCCGCCCTGCCAGGAGCGGGAGGCCACGGCCACCAGCTCGGCCTTGCCGTTGACCTCACGGATGGCGGGGGCGCCGGTGTCGCCCTTGCAGACCGCCGCACCGCCCGTCCCCGTGATGCCGACGCCCGTCGCGCTCACCGTGTCGAGCGAGAACGCGCCGGTGTGCGGCTTGGCCGGCACCCACTCGTCCTTGGTCCGGCCGAAACCGGGAACACGCAGCGACTGCCCGGCCGTCGGCGCCGAGGTGCCCACCTCCAGCGGCGTCACACCGTCGACCGGCACGGCCAGACGGGCCATCACCAGGTCGCGGTCGGCGCGCGGCACCAGCTCGACCACCTGGGCCGACGTGGCACCGACGGTGGCGGTGGTGTTCCACTTCGGCTTGCCGGCCGCCAGGGCCTGCGGCTGCGCCGGGTCGTCGGAGAAGCAGGAGGCGGCGGTGAGCACCCAGTACTGGTCGATCAGCGCGCCGGTGCAGCCGCGCAGGCTGTCGCCGATGACGATCCGCGCGGTGGTGGCGGAGGTGGTGTCGGCCGCGGCGCCGCCGGAGACGGCGCCGGCCGGGGCGAAGGTCGTCAGCGCGCCGGCGGCAGCGGCCGCGACGGCTGCCAGCACACCCGCCCGCCGCGGGCGGAGCTGGGACTTGCGGGACATGGGGACTCCCCTTCGGGTCGGTGGGTGGGAGCCCGCGGGGGCGGTCGGTCTCGCGCCGACGGCCCCCGCGGGGCACGGGTACGGGACCCGGGTCAGCCGGTGGTGGCGGCGATGCCCTGGATGGCGCTGCTGGCGACCTCGTAGAAGGTGGTCCAGCTGCCGTCGGCCTTCTTGTCGGCGGTCCAGATCTTGGCGTCGGTGCCGATCGCGAACAGGCGGATGGTGTCGCCGATGGTGGTGGCGGCGACCTGCTTGACACCGAGGACGTCGGGCACCTTCTCGAAGGTGGTCCAGGGGCCGTTGCCGGTGCTGTCGGTGGTCCAGATCTGGCTGTCGGCACCGACCGCGAACACCCGCACGGTGTTGCCGATCGTGGTGGCGGCGATGTGCTGGATGCCGCTGCTGGGGATCGCCTCGAAGGTGCTCCACGTGCCGGCGGTGTAGTCGCCGGTGCTGGTCCAGATCCGGCCGTCGCCACCGATCGCGAACAGGCGCACGGTGTTGCCGACGACGGTGGCGGTCACCTGCTTGATGGCGCTGCTGGGCAGCGGCGAGAACGCGCTCCAGGTGCCGGCCGCGTAGTCGCCGTCCGCACCGTAGATGCGCTCGTCGCCGCCGATGGCGAACAGGCGCACCTTGTCGCCCATGGCGACGGCGGTCACCTGCCGGATGCCGCTGTTGCCCGGCACGACCTCGAACGGCGACCAGGCGCCGGAGGCGTCCCTGGTGGTGGTCCGGATCCGCTGGTCGCTGCCGATGCCGAACAGGCGCACCTTGTCGCCCATCGTGACGGCGCTGACCTGCCGGACGCCGCCGCTGTTCGGTACGGCCTCGAAGGTGCCCCACACGTTCGTGGTGTACGCGCCCTCGTTGGCCCAGATCTGGCTGTCGCCGCCGACCGCGAACAGCCGGCTGGCCGGACGGGAGACCCGCACCTGGTTCACCCAGCCGGCGAGGTCGTCGACCCGGGAGCTGAACGCGCCGGTCCGGGTCTCGGTGGCCGGGGTGCCCAGGCAGCCGCCCTGCCACGAGCGGGAGGCCACGGCCACCAGCTCGGCCTTGCCGTTGACCTCGCGGATCGCCGGGGCACCGGTGTCGCCCTTGCAGATCGAGGCGCCGCCGGTACCGGTGATGCCGATCGCGGTCGCGCTCACGGTGTCGAGGGTGAACGCGCCGGTGTGGAGCTTGGACGGCACCCACTCGTCCTTGGTCCGGCCGAAGCCGGCGACGCGCAGGCTCTGCCCGGCGGTCGGGGCGGCGGTGGCGACCGCGAGCGGGGCGATGCCGTCCACGGGCGTGGCGAGACGGGCCATGACGAGGTCACGGTCGGCGCGCGGCACCAGCTCGGCCACCTCGGCCGACTTGGCGCCGAGCGTGACGGTGGTCTTCCACTTCGGCTTGCCGGCCGCCAGGGCCTGCGGCTGAGCCGGGTCGTCGGAGAAGCAGGAGGCGGCGGTGAGCACCCAGCTGCGGTCGACCAGCGCGCCGGTGCAGGCGCGCAGGTTGTCGCCGATCGTCAGACGGGCGGTGGCGGTGTAGGTGTTGTCGGCAGCCTCGGGGCCGACCACGGCACCCGCCGGAGAGACGGCGCTCAGCGTGCCGGCGGCGGCGGCCGCGACCAGCACACCCGCCCGACGGGAACGGAACTGGGACTTACGGGACATCAGGAATTCCCCCCTGAGGAGTGACGAGAAGGTGGCGCCCCGCCGGACGGGCGACCGGACGGCGGCCGGTCCGGCGGGACGCGGTGCGGTGCGGGTCGGGGTCAGCCGGTGGTGGCGGCCGTGATCGCCCTGACGCCGGTGGCGCCGCCGGGGACCTCGCCCCACGGGGTCCACCGGCCGGCGTTGTAGTCGGCGTCGCGGTTGTAGACCTTGTCGTCCTCGTTGATGGCGACGACGTGGATGACGTTGCCCTCGGCGCTGCTGGTGATCGCCTTCAGGTGGTTGTCGCTGATCTTGGTCCAGACGGGGTCCCAGCGGCCGAGGTCGAAGTTGCCGTTGGTGCTGAAGAGCGAGCCGTCGGAGCCGATGATCTGCAGGTCGACGATGTTGCCGCGGGCGGCGGCGGTGATGCCCTTGACGTCGACCGCACCGCCCGGGACCTCGGCCCACGGGGTCCAGCTGCCGTCGGGCCGGTTGTCGCGGGTGTAGACCTTGCCGTCCTCGTTGATGACGAAGACGTGGCCGACGCCGTCGGCGGTGGTCGCGCTGGTGATCGCCTTCAGGTTGTTGACGCTGACCAGCTCCCAGGAGCCGACCCACCGGCCGGCGGTGTAGTCGCCCCGGGTGCTGTACAGGGAGCCGTCGACACCGATGATCTGCAGGCCGACGGTGTTGCCGCGGGCGGACGCGGTGATGCCCTTGACCCCGACCGCACCGCCCGGGACCTCGGCCCACGGGGTCCAGTAGCCACCGACCTTGCCGTCACGCGTGTAGACCTTGCCGTCCGAACCGACGACGAAGACGTGCACGGTGTCGCCGATCGCCACCGAGTCCACGGCGGAGAGGGCACCGCTCGGGACGGGCGACCACTTGCCGAGCCAGCTGCCGGCCTTGTAGTCGGCCACGGTGTCCCACAGCTTGGTGTCCGACCCGATGACCTGCACGTGCAGGCCGGCCGTCACCTCCGTCGTACGGAACCGCACCTCCTGCACCCAGCCGCCGATGTCGTCGACCCGGGAGCTGAACGCGCCGGTCCGGGTCTCGGTGGCCGGGGTGCCCAGGCAACCGCCCTGCCACGAGCGGGAGGCCACGGCCACCAGCTCGGCCTTGCCGTTGACCTCGCGGATGGCGGGGGCGCCGGTGTCGCCCTTGCAGATCGCGGCGCCGCCGGTGCCGGTGGTGCCGATGCCCGTCGCGCTCACGGTGTCGAGGGTGAACGTGCCGGCGTGGAGCTTGTTCGGCACCCACTCGTCCTTGGTCCGGCCGAAACCGGGAACGCGCAGGCTCTGCCCGGCCGTCGGGGCAGCGGTCGCCAGCGGCAGCGGGGCTATGCCGTCCACGGGCGTGGCGAGACGGGCCATGACGAGGTCACGGTCCTGACGCGGCACCAGCTCGGCCACCTCGGCCGACTTGCCGCCGACCGTCACGGTCGTCTTCCACTTCGGCGCACCGGCGGCCAGGGCCTGCGGCTGCGCCGGGTCGTCGGAGAAGCAGGAGGCCGCGGTGAGCACCCAGTAGCGGTCCACCAGCGCGCCGGTGCAGGCCCGCAGGTTGTCGCCGACCACCAGACGGGTGGTGGCGGTGTAGGTGTCGTTGGCGGCCGCGTCGCCGACCACGGCACCCGCCGGAGAGACGGTGCTCAGCGTGCCGGCGGCGGCGGCCGCGACCAGCACACCCGCCCGCAGGTTGCGGGTCGAGGAGTTGCGAGGCATAGGGGATTCCCGGAGGTGAGAGGTGGGAGGTGGATGCGGGCGGTGGCCGTCAGCCGGTGACGGTCAGTTCGAGGAGGCTGGTCGCGTTGCCGTTGCTGCCCTTGCCGACCGGCTGGAAGCCGTCCTTGGGGACCTCGAGGGTCTGCTGGGTGGTGCCGTCGGTGAGGCCGGCCCGGACGGCGCGGCCGCCGGAGGTCTGGATGGC
>NZ_JBHVEU010000449.1:0-7370 GCF_042802075.1 Kitasatospora sp. NPDC057518 | reverse complement strand
CCCCTTCGACGTCGCTACTCCTGCTTCTTGCGCCGGCTGCCGAAGACGATCTCGTCCCAGCTGGGCACGGTGGCCCGGCGCCCGGGCCGGACGCCGTCCGCCTCGGCCTGCCGGTCGGTGGTGCCGACCAGGCGCTCGCGGTGCGGGGCGACGGCGCGCGGCATCAGGATGTCGGCGTAGGCCGAGCCCGCGCCGACCGCCGGGGCGGCGGCCGCAGCGGCCGACTCCTCGGTCTCCTCGGCGACCTCGGCGGGCACCGGCTCGATCGGGGCGGGGGCGCCGACGGCGAGGTCGCCGCGGAAGGCGGGGACCACGTCGAGCAGGCTGGTCAGCGAGTCCCGGGCGTCGGCGGTGGCCTCCCGCGACTCGCGGACCTCGCGGGACGACATGATGCGGTCGGCCGAGGGCCGGTCGATCATCGGGCGGGGCGGCCGGTCCTGGGGGAGCCGGGCGATCCGCGGGATGAACGGGAAGACCGACTCCTCCTCGCGCTCGACGTTCTCGCCGATCAGCGCGCGGGCCTCGTCGTCGTTGGGCTGGACCAGGCGCCGGGGCGGGTCGTACGTCCAGGAGGCACTGCGGCCCTCGCCGTCGGCCCGGTAGGAGAGGATGACCTCCCAGGTGCCGTCGTCGCGCCGCCAGGAGTCCCAGCGCTCGGTCTCCTTCTCGGCGCCGCGCAGCGCGAGCCGCTCGGCGACGGCCTCGCCGAGCTGCGGGCCGGGGGACTCGCCGTTGCGGCGGATGGCGGTCTTGCGGGCGCGCTCGGCCATGAAGGCGCGCTCGGCGAGCACCGGGCCCTCGAAGCGGCGGACGCGGTCGACGGAGATCCCGGCGGCCTGGGCGACCTCCTCCGCGGAGGCACCGGCTCGTATCCGCGCCTGGATGTCCCGGGGGCGGAGGTGGCTCTCGACCTCGATCTCGATCTGGCCGAGGCGCGGCCGGTCGCCACGGATGGCGGCGCGCAGCCGTTCGTCGATGGGAAGGGTGTACTCCGTGCTGTCGGCAGCCTTGAGCACCAGCCGTGTGCCGTCGTTGCTGACGGCCACAACCCGCAGTTCGGGCACGGTTACCTCCCGGGTGGTGCCTGCCGACGTCACCTGCGTCGCTGCTCCCGTACTGAGTGTGGCCTGCCCACTCGCGACTGGCCACAACCTTGCTGAGTTCCCCGGCGTGTCGGGCTTACGCCCGCGCACGCCGCTGTGGCACGGTTGCCTTTTTGCCACGCCATCGGTTGACGTCGCGCCTGGGTGTCCCGGCCGTCCTCGCACGCGCAGTGAACGCGACGATCCGGGACGGGCGTCGCCGTGCGTGCCCGGTCCGTGTCTCCTTGTCAAGCTGCCGGTGGGGGCGCAGTCGACAAGTCGACCCAAGGCTCGGGCTTTACGAACAGTACTCCATTCGTGGCATCCACAGGGGCGGCTCGCCGCTCAAGTCTCCCGCGATTCACGGGAATCTCAAGAGCGTGCTCTCCCGATGGCGGACCACCGCCGGACGGACGGTGATCATCTTCACACAATCCGGGCGCCGAGAACCGCATTTTCGTCCCTTGTGTCCTTCTTTGGGCAAGATGGAGAGCCTTGTACGAAGAACAGCCGTAGGGACCGAGGGATGTTGATGCCGGAGCGGAGCCCCGCCGAGGAGGGCGGCAAGGCCAAGGAGGAGCGCAGGCGCATCGATCTGAGTGTGGCTCAGGTCGCGGCGAGTGCGCTGGCCACGGTGGTGGGTGCGCTGCTGGCCTCCGAACTGGGGGTGTACGGCACGATCCTGGGCGCCGCCGTGGTGAGCATCGGGGCCACCACCGGCGGCGCGGTGTTCCAGCACATCTTCAAGCGGACCGGCGAGCAGCTGCGCGAGGCGGTGGACCGGGGGCCGAACCAGGCCGCCAATACCCTGCGCCAGGTGCCGGTCGAGTCCGAGCTGCCGCAGACGCGGGTGCAGCCGCCGGTGATCACCTCGGAGTGGAACGAGCCGCAGGTGGTCCGGGCGCGTCGCCGGTGGGGCTGGAAGACGTACGCGGCGGTGTCCGGGTTGGTCTTCGTGCTGGCGATGACGCCGATCGTGGTGTTCGAACTGGCCACCGGGCAGCCGGTGTCGGCGACGGTCAAGGGCGAGTCCGGCAACGGCACGTCCTTCGGCGGCTCGGTGGCGCCCAAGTCCTCCCGGCAACAGGACGCCCCGCCGGAGCGGCCGTCCCCGGGCGGGAACGGGAAGCAGGGGCAGGACAACGCGCCCTCCGGCGGCGCCTCCGCCCCGTCGACCACCCGGCCGGGCCGGGAGCCGGTCGACACGCCGAGCACCGGCGCGGGGACGGGCTCGCCCTCGGCCGGCCCGACCGCGACCCCGTCGGCCGGCGCCTCCCCGTCGGCGGGCGGCGGGAAGCCCACCGGCGGAGCGACCCCGCAGCCGACGGCGCCGAACAGCGCCCCGGCGAACGAACCGGCGAAGGCGCCGGTGGCCCCGCCGCCGGCCGAGGGCAACAACGCGGCGACGCCCTAGTCGCCCAGCACCCGGCGCAGGTAGTCGTTGCCGAACAGCCGCCGCGGGTCGACCTCGTCGCGCAGTGCGGTGAAGTCGCCGAAGTGCGGGTAGACGTCGGCCAGGTACGCGGCGTCGCGGGTGTGCAGCTTGCCCCAGTGGGGCCGTCCCTGATGGGCGGTCATCAGCTGTTCCACGCCGGTGAAGTAGCCCTGGTCGGCGGTGCCCCAGTAGAGGTGGACGGCGATGTAGGCGCTGTCCCGGCCGGAGGCGGTGGAGAGCCAGAGGTCGTCGGCGGGGGCGAAGCGCACCTCGACGGGGAAGCCGACCTTCCAGTCGGAGCGCTCGACCAGGGACTTCAGCTCGCGCAGCACCTCGCCGACGGCCGCGCGCGGCACCGCGTACTCCATCTCCACGAAGCGGACCTTGCGCGGGCTGGTGAACACCTTGTACGCGGTGTCGGTGAAGCTGCGCTCGGACCAGGCCCGGCTGGCCAGCGAGGCGATCGAGGGGATCGAGCCGGGGAAGCGCCGGCCGACCCGGCAGGCCCCCTCCCAGACGGTGTTGGAGAGGAAGTCGTCCTCCAGCCACTCCTTGAACCGGGGCAGCGGGGCGGCCGGGCCCTGGCTGCGGTTGTTGCGCTTGGTGGAGCAGCGGTCGGTGTGCGGGAACCAGTAGAACTCGAAGTGCTCGTTGACGGCGGTGAGGTCGTCCAGGCGCTCCAGCACCTCGTCGAAGCCCATCGGCTGCTCGTGCGCGGTGAGCAGGAAGGCCGGTTCGACGCCGAAGGTGAGCGCGGTGATCACGCCGAGGGCGCCGAGGCCGAGCCGGGCGCCCTGGAAGAGCCGGGGGTTCTCGGTGGGGGAGCAGTGCCGGACGGTGCCGTCGGCGAGGACGATCTCCAGCGCGCGGATCTGGGCGGCCAATGAGCCGGAGTCGCGGCCGGTGCCGTGGGTGCCGGTGCTGGTGGCGCCGGCCACGGTCTGGACCTCGATGTCGCCCATGTTGGTCAGCGAGAGGCCCTCGGTGGCGAGGACGCGGTTGAGCCGGTGCAGCGGGAGGCCGGACTCGACGGTGATGGTGCCGGCCTCGCGGTCGATCTCGCGGACGGCGGTGAGCGCGTGCGGGCGGATCTGGACGCCGTCGTCGGCGGAGGCGATCGAGGTGAAGGAGTGGCCGGATCCGACGGCCTTGACGGTGCGGCCCTGTTCGGCGGCCCGCCGGATCTCCCTGGCCAGCTCCTCCACGGTGCCGGGGGCGGCGGCCCGGGCGGGCCGGGCGCTCTGGTTGCCGGCCCAGTTGGTCCACCGGGTGGGGGTCGCGGTACTGGCCTGGGGCATTGCGCTGCCTCCTGCTCCGTGGCCGAACGGGTTCGGCGCGGTCCGGGGCGGCGCAGCCGCCCTACCCATGGGTAGCCCCGTGGGTAGGGCGAGGCTAGTCAGTTCACCGTTCGGCGTCTACGGTCCGTCCGGCCCCTTCGGCGGCCGTCCCGGCGCCGGCTTCGGCGGTCAGGCCGGCGCGCAGCCGGCCGAGGCCGGCGAGGGCGGCGACCACTCCGAGCAGGCCGGCGGCCAGCGGCACCCAGTAGCCCGCGGCGGCGCCGGAGGCGTCGATCACCCAGCCGCCGGCCGAGGAGCCGGCCGCGACGCCGAGGGCCAGGCCGGTGGTGGTCCAGGTCATGCCCTCGGTCAGCTGGGCGGCCGGGACGAGCCGCTCGACCAGGGCCATCGCGGTGATCAGGGTGGGGGAGATGGCGATGCCGGCGACCAGCAGCGCGGCTCCGACCACGACCAGCCCGCCGATGCCGTGCACCGCATGGGCGACCAGCAGCAGCGGCACCATGCTGACGGCCATGAACAGGACGCCGACGAGGAAGCGGACCGCCATCGAGCCGGTGAGCTTGAGGGTGCCGAAGACGACCCCGGCCAGGCAGGACCCGAGCGCCCACAGGGCGAGGATCACGCTGGAGATCGACTTGTGGCCCTGGGCCTCGGCGTAGGCGACGGTGACCACCTCGACCGAGCCGAAGATCGCGCCGGTGGCGACGAAGGTCAGGATCAGCGTCTGGAGGCCGCGGTTGAGGATGACCGAGCCGCCCTCCTGCCGGGCGGCCGGATGGACCGGCGGCTCGGTGGAGCGCTGCCCGGCGAACAGCAGGACGCCGACGGCGAGGAAGACCCCGGCGAGCAGCACGCCGGCCTCGGGGAAGACGGAGGTGGCGAGGCCGATGGAGAGGATCGGGCCGACGATGAAGCAGACCTCGTCGACCACGGCCTCGAAGGAGTAGGCGGTGTGCAGCTTGCCGGTGTCCTCGCGGTAGAGGTGGGCCCAGCGGGCGCGGACCATCGCGCCGGTGCTCGGCATCACGCCCATGCCGGCGGCGAAGACGAACAGCGTCCAGTCCGGGGCCTCCAGCCGGGCGCAGAGCAGCAGGCCGGTGACGGCGACGATGGTGAGCGCCATGGCGGGGACGATGATCCTGCGCTGGCCGTGCCGGTCCACCAGCCGGGAGACCTGCGGGCCGAGGATCGCGGCGGAGACCGCGAGGCAGGCCGAGACCAGGCCGGCGACCCCGTAGGAGCCCCGGAGCTGGGACAGCATGGTCACGATGCCGATCCCGGTCATGGAGATCGGCAGTCGGGAGACGAAGCCGGTGGTGGAGAAGGCCAGAGTGCCGGGGGAGGCGAATATCTGGCGGTAGCTGGACAGCACGGGAGCTCCGGGCGGGGGAGTAAGGAACAAGGCTGGCAAACACAGCTTACGTACGTTGGCAAACGGTATTTTCCGGGCACTCGCGCGGCCCCGGCGACGGTGCCCGGTCCCTCAGTGGCAGGATCGGTTCCATGTCCGACGCGCGCAAACCCTCCCCGTCCGGCGCCGCCCCGTACGACGCCTTGCTGCTGCTGTCCTTCGGCGGGCCCGAGGGCCCCGAGGACGTCGTCCCGTTCCTGGAGAACGTCACCCGCGGCCGCGGCATCCCCAAGGAGCGGCTGAAGGAGGTGGGCAAGCACTACTTCATGTTCGGCGGGGTCAGCCCGATCAACGGGCAGAACCGCGAGCTGCTCGCCGCGCTGCGCGAGGACTTCGCCGAGCACGGGCTGGACCTCCCGGTCTACTGGGGCAACCGGAACTGGGCGCCCTACCTGGTCGACACCCTGCGGGAGCTGGCCGCCGACGGGCACCGCCGGATCGCCGTGCTCGCCACCAGCGCGTACGCCGGCTACTCGGGCTGCCGCCAGTACCGGGAGAACCTGGCCGACGCGCTGGCCGCGCTCGCCGAGGAGGGCGGGCCCGCCCTGCGGGTCGACAAGCTGCGGCACTTCTACAACCACCCGGGCTTCGTCGAGCCGATGGTCGACGCCGCCTTGGCCGCCCTGGAGGAGCTGCCCGAGGCCGTCCGCGCCGGCGCCCGGCTGGCGTTCACCACCCACTCCATCCCGCACTCCATGGCCGAGTCCTCCGGCGCCCCGGACGACCCGGCCCGCGGCGAGCCCGGCGGCGCGTACGTCGCCCAGCACCTGGACGTGGCCCGGCTGATCGCCGCCGCGCTGGCCGAGCGCACCGGCGTGGCCGACCGGCCGTGGGAGCTGGTCTACCAGAGCCGCAGCGGGGCCCCGCACATCCCGTGGCTGGAACCCGACATCTGCGACCACCTGGAGGCCCAGCACGCCGACGGCGCGCCCGCCGTGGTGATGGTCCCGATCGGCTTCGTCTCCGACCACATGGAGGTCAAGTACGACCTCGACACCGAGGCCGTCGCCAAGGCCGCGGAGATCGGCCTGCCGGTCTCCCGCGCCGCCACCGTCGGCGCCGACCCCCGGTTCACCGCCGCCGTGCGCGAGCTCGTCCTGGAGCGCGCCGCCACCGAGCGCGGCGAGCCGGTGACCCGCTGCGCCCTGGGCGCCCTCGGCCCCAGCCACGACGTGTGCGCGGTGGCCTGCTGCCCCAACCCGCGGGCCCCGCGTCCGGCCGTCGCCGAGCGCTGACCGCCCGTCCCGCCCGCTCCATCCGTCCCGCCAGTCCCGCCAGTCCTGCCCGTCCCGCTCGTCCCGTCGCCCCGGAGGAGAACCCCCGTGCCCACCCCCGCCCTGCCCGACGACGGCCTCCTCGACGACCTGCTGGAGGTCGCCCTGGACGCGGCCCGGCAGGCCGGCGCCCTGCTGCGCGACGGCCGCCCGGCCGACCTCGGCGTGGCCGGTACCAAGAGCAGTCCGGTCGACGTGGTCACCGAGATGGACCTCGCCTCCGAGAAGCTCGTCCTGGAGCTGATCACCGACCGCCGCCCCGAGGACGGCTACCTGGGCGAGGAGGGCGCCGAGCGGCCGGGCACCAGCGGGGTCCGCTGGGTCGTGGACCCGCTCGACGGAACGGTCAACTACCTTTACGGGCTGCCTTCCTGGGCGGTCAGCGTGGCCGCCGAGGTGGACGGCCGGGCGGTCGTCGGCGTGGTGTACGCGCCGGCCCGCGGCGAGCTGTTCCACGCCGTCCTGGGCCGCGGCGCCCGCCTCGACGGCCGCCCGCTCTCGGCCCGCCCGGCCCCGCCCTGGGGCCAGGCGCTGATCGCCACCGGCTTCAACTACGTCCAGCCGGTGCGGGTCCGGCAGGCCGAGGTGCTGCTGGCACTGATGCCGGAGGTGCGGGACATCCGCCGGGGCGGGGCGGCCGCGGTGGACCTGTGCGACGTCGCCGCCGGGCGGCTGGACGGCTACTACGAGCGCGGCCTGGCCCCCTGGGACCGGGCGGCCGGCTGCCTGATCGCCACCGAGGCCGGCGCCCTGGTCGGCGGCCGGCCCGGGCACGGGCCGGACGGCGAGCTGACCGTGGCCGCCGCTCCGGGCGTGTACCAGCCGCTCCAGGAGCGGCTGGCCGCGCTGCGCGCCTGGGCGGACTGACCG
>NZ_JBHVEU010000448.1:0-7400 GCF_042802075.1 Kitasatospora sp. NPDC057518 | reverse complement strand
GCGGTGGCCGCACCCCGAACCGTCGCGGCCGCCGCCGCGAACCCGGGGGCGGCCGTGGGGGCCTCCACCGCGGACGCCGGTACGGAGGTCCGTACCGGGGCGAGCGCCGCCTCCGGTGCCTCCGTCACCACGGTCGCCTCCGGTGCCTCCACCGCCGAGGCCGCGAACCTCGCCAAGGAGGAGAAGAAGAAGTCGGGCTTCTTCGCCAAGCTGGGCAAGTTCCTGCTGGTCGTGGTGATCCTGATCATCCTGTTCGTGGTGCTGCTGATCGTCGGGATCGTCTACGCGGCCAAGCGGATCTTCAGCCGCCGCAAGTAGCCGCGAGTAGCCGCGAGGCGTCGGGAGCCTCTCGCCGCCGCCGGGAGCCACCCGCCGTGGTCGGGAGCCACCCGTCGTAGACGGGAACCACCCGCCGCCGCGACCCGGGCGTCGCCACCGCCTCCGGGCGGTGGGCCGGAACGACCGCCCGGGCAGGCCACTCGACGGCGATTGGCCATGGCCCGGGCGCCGGGACCGCCCGAGGATGAACGCCATGAGCGACCACCACTCCCACGAGGCCCCCGACGAGCTGCGCCCCGAGAGCCGGGTCGTCCACCCGCCGCTCACCGAGGTCACCGGCAGCCGTCCGCTGGGCGTCCCGCTGCACCAGAGCCACCTGTTCGCCTTCGACACCGGCGACGCGCTCGCCGGAGCCCACGGGGGACCGGACGGCGCCTTCTTCTACAACCGCTTCGGCAACCCCACCGTCCGCTCGTTGGAGCAGGCCGTCGCCGGACTCGAGGGCGGCGCCGGCGCCCTCGCCACCGCCTCCGGCATGGGGGCGATCAACACCGCGCTGCTCGCCCTGCTGCGCGCCGGCGACCACGTGATCGCCCAGCGCAGCCTGTACGGCGGCACCGTCGGCGCGCTGACCGACCTCACCGAGCGCTGGGGCGTCGAGGTCGGCTACGTGAACGGCGACGACCCGGCCGGAGTGGCGGCCGCGCTGCGCCCCAACACCCGGGTGCTGTTCCTGGAGACCGTCTCCAACCCCACCACCCGGGTCACCGACCTGCCCGGGCTGATCGCCGTCGCCAAGCGGGCCGGGGTGGTGAGCGTGGTGGACAACACCTTCGCGACCCCGCTGCTGTGCCGCCCGATCGAGCACGGCGCGGACATCGTGATCCACTCCGTGACCAAGTACCTCGGCGGACACTCGGACGTCCTCGGCGGGATCGCCGTCTTCGCCGACCCGGCGCTGCACCACCGGGTCTGGCGGCGCTCGCTCGAACTCGGCGCCGCCGCCGACCCGTTCGCCGCCTGGCTGACCCTGCGGGGGATGCAGACCCTCGCCCTGCGGGTCCGCCGCCAGTGCGAGACCGCGCTCGACCTGGCCGGCCGGCTCGCCGCCCACCCCGCGGTCACCGCCGTCCACTACCCGGGCCTGCCCACCCACCCCGACCACGACCTCGCCCGCCGCCTGCTGCCCGACGGCCACGGCGGAGTCCTGGCCTTCGAGCTGGCCGGCGGCCGGGAAGCGGCCGCGACGTTCACCGAGTCCGTCCGGCTCGCCTCGCTGGCCCCGTCGCTGGGCGACGTGCACACCCTGGTGCTGCACCCCGCCAGCACCTCCCACCGGCAGCTGTCGGACGAGGAGTTGGCGGCGGCGGGCATCGGGCCGGGGACGGTGCGGCTGTCGGTGGGCATCGAGCACCCCGAGGACATCTGGGCGGACGTCCGGCGGGCGCTGGCGAAGGTGTGAGCGGAGGTGCGGGGGCGGGGGGAGGCGCGGGCGGAGTGTAGGGGAGGTGCGGGCCGAGGGGCTGTCAGGGCCGGGCGGCTGTCGCGGTGAGGACCGGCGCGCGGCGGCCCGTCAGCGCTGCCGGGGGCGCGCCACCAGCAGGGCGATGTCGTCCTCGGCGGCGGCCGGGGGCGGGGCGAGGGAGTGGAGGACGGCGTCGAGCAACTCGTCGAGGTTCCCGGTGGCGGGCAGGCGCAGGGCCGCGAGCCGCTCCAGCGAGGCGTCGATGTCCTCGTCCCGGCGCTCGACCAGGCCGTCGGTGTAGAGCAGCAGGGTCTGGCCCGGCAGGAGCGGGTGGGCGGTCTGCTCGTAGCCGCCGAGGCCGGTGCCGAGCGGCGGCCCGGTGGGGACGCGCAGCAGCTCGGTCGGACGGCCGGGGGCGATCAGGGCGGGCGGCAGGTGGCCCGCGCTGGAGAGCGTCCAGCGGCCCCGGCCCGGGTCGGCGAGGGCCAGCAGGCAGGTCGCCGGGCGGGCGGAGTCGTCGGCGGAGATGACGTTGTCGAGCTGGCGCAGGATCCGGTGCGGGGGCAGGTCCATCCCGGCGAGGTCGCGCAGCGCGGAGCGGTAGTGGCTCATGTCGACGGCGGCCTCGACGCCGTGCCCCATGACGTCGCCCATCGCCAGCAGGGTGCGCCCGAACGGCAGGCGGACCGTCTCGAACCAGTCGCCGCCGACCACCGAGGAGCTCCCGGACGGAAGGTACCGGGAGGCGAGGGAGAGGTTCTGGTGGGGGTTGCCGGGCTCGCTCAGCAGCGCCCGCTGGAGCTCCAGGGCGATGCCCTGGGACCGGGCGAAGCTGCGGGCGTTGTCGAGGGCGGTGGCGGCGCGGGCGGCCAGATCGCCGAGCAGGGCGGCCTCGTCGGGGGTGAAGGCCGGGCCGGCGGCGGTGCGGCCGAGGGTGAGCAGCCCGATCAGGCGGCCCCGGGCGGCCAGCGGGAGGACCAGCAGTGAGGCGGTCCCGGCCGGGCAGGAGTCCTCGGACCCGGGCTCGGTGAGCACGGCGACGCCGCCCGCCAGGCTGCGCGCGGCGGCCGAGCCCTCCCGGTGGCGGATCGATTCGCCGGGCCGGGGCAGCTCGGCGAGGGCGTCGGCCAGCGCGGGTACGGCCCGGGCACCGACGCGGTGCAGCCGCTGGGACGCGCCGTGGCCGACCCGGGCCGGCTCGACCGCGGGCGGCAGCACGTCCACGGTGGCGAGATCGGCGAGCCGGGGGACGGCGAAGGCGGCGAGCTCGGTGCCGGTGGTGCCGACGTCGAGGGTGGTGCCGATCCGTTCGGTGGCCGCGTCCAGCAGGGCGAGCCGGGCCCGGGCCCGCTCCAGCTCGCGCAGCTGCTCGCGGGCCGGGTCGGGGTCGTCCAGCACGACGACGATCACGCCGGTGGTCCGCCCGGCGTGCCGCAGGGCCCGGTAGCGCACCCGCAGGCCGGGCGGTACGGGGGCGCCCGCGCCGTCCGGCCCGCCGGTGGCGTGCTCGCGGGCGAGCCCGTCGGCGAGGACCCGGCGCAGGATGCCGAGGGCCCCGGCGAAGGCGGTGGCCCCGGCGGCGCGGCCGAGCAGGTCGGCGCGGCGCAGCCCGGTGGCGGTGGTGAAGGCCGCGTTCAGGTACTGCCAGCGCAGCCGCTCGTCGAGCAGCGCGACGCCGACCGGGGCGGCGGCGAGGACCTCGCGGAGCCGCTCCGGATCGTCGCCCGGGCCCTCGCCGCCGGCGCTGCCACCGCCGGCGCTGTCACCACTGGTGAAGGCGCCGAGCCGTGCGGCGAGGGCGGCCGCGGTCGCCGCCAGGGACCGGGAGTCCGGTGACGCGGGCCGCGGCCCCTCTGCTCGGTTGCCGTGCCGGAAGTGCATACGCCCATGATCACGCGCCCGGGCGCGGCACGCCCACAAGTGGGTGAAACGTTGACCGGTCGGAGACGGTGCTGTAACGGGGTCCGGCTGGCTCCGCGCGGAGCCGGCGGCGAGGCCGTGGGGGAGTGGGGAGGTGGTGGGGAGGCGTGGGTGGGACCGGGGGATACGGCAGGCGAACACCGGATGATCACCGGTCATACTTGGGCGGCGGCGCCCGCCCCGGACGCCGCGGCCCGGGCCGGGCCCACCCGGCCGTACCGGCCCGGACGTACCGACTCGGCCGCACCGGCCCGGACGTACGACCCGGCCGTACCGACCCGCGCCCGAAGACCCAGACCGGAGGAACCCGATGAGCCCCCACCAGCCGACCAGTCGCCCGGCGGCCGGGGCCCCCGGGGTGCCGTGGAACCGGCAGCGGCTGCGCAGCAACAACGAGTGGCTGCTGCTGGAGCTGCTGCGCACCGGCGGCGGCTCCACGCGCGCCCAGCTGGCCCGGGACACCGGTCTGTCCAAGCCGACCGTCTCGGCCGCGCTGGCCGAGCTGGAGCGGGCCGGACTGGTCCGGGAGGCCGGGCGGCTGGCCCCCGAGCGCGGCCGCACCGCCGTGCTGTACGAGGTCGACCCGACGGCCGGGCACGTGCTCGGCGTGGACATCGGCCGGGCCCGGCTGCGGGTGGCGGTGGCGGACCTGGCCGGGACGGTGGTCGCCCGCCGGGACGTGGCCAACCGGGGCCGCTCGGCGAACGCCGTCGCCGACGCCGTGGTCGCCGCCGCGCACGAGGCGATCGCCGAGGCGGACCTGGCGGCCGGGGACATCGTGCACGCCGTGATCGGCACCCCGGGGGTGTGGGACGAGCAGCGGCGCGGGGTGCGCTACGCCAACAGCCTGCCGGGCTGGGACAGGCCGGGACTGTTCGACCGGATAGGCGAGGGCCTGGGGACGGCCGTCTCGGTGGCCAACGACGCCAACCTGGCGGCGCTCGGCGAGTACACCCTGGGCGCCGGGCGGGGCAGCCGGATGTTCGCCTACCTGCTGGTCGGCACCGGGCTCGGGCTGGGCGTGGTGAAGGACGGCGAGCTGCTGCTCGGCGCACATGGCGGGCTGGGCGAGATCGGCCTGGTGCCGCTGTCCGGGAGGCTCGGCGAGCCGCCCGCGACCATCGAGCAGGACGCCGCCGCGGACGCCGTGGTGCGCGCCGCCCGGGACTTCGGGTTGGACGGGGAGTCCGCGGCGCGGCAGCTGACGGCGAAGCAGGTCTTCGAGCGGGCCCGGGCCGGGGAGCCCGCGGCGGTCCGGGCGGTGGAGCGGGAGGCCGAGCGGCTCGCCTACGCGGTGGCCGTGCTCTCGGCCGTCCTGGACCCGGACCTGGTGGTGCTGGGCGGCGGGATCGGCAGCAGCGCGGACCTGCTCCTGGAGCCGCTGGAGCAGGCCCTGCACGGGCTCGCCCCGATGCGGCCGACGCTCGCGCCGAGCCTCCTGGGGGAGGAGGCGGTGCTCCTCGGCGCGGTCGCCACGGCGTTGGAGACCGCCCGCCCTGCGGTGTTCGAGCGCCGGACGGCGGGGCTGCGGTGATTGCGGGGCCGCGCTGACGGCCGGTCTGGTCGGACGGTCGACGGGGCGGGAGCGGTCGGCGGGCGGCCGGTGGGCGGCCGGTCGGCGGACGCGATTCGGGCGGGGTTCGGGCGGGGTGGCGACGGTCGGTGACCGGAAGGTCTCGATCTGCCAACGAGTGGGGATTCGGTGGACAGTACGTGTGCGATTCCTGCTTCAATCGCACGACTCATCCAAACGGAACGGAGCGTTCTCCTCCCATGCCTTCACGGATACCCGGTCGCCGTCGGGCCGGCCTGGCCGGATTCGCCGGACTCGTGCTCACCGTCGGCCTGGCGCTGACGGGTTGCGACCCGTCGGCGGCCGACGGCGGTGCCACGGCCTCGGCCACGCCGACCGCCGCCGCCACCACCCCCGCGGCGACCACCCCGCCGGCGACGCCCGCCGCGGCGGTCCCGCCGGCGGCCCCGGCCAGCACCCCGCCGGCCCAGCCGGCGCCCGCAGCACCGGTGGCCGCGCCCCCGCCCGCGGCCCCTCCGGGCCAGCCCAGCGCCCCCGCGCAGCCGCCCGCCACCAAGGCGCCGCAGCCGAAGGTGACCACGGCCCAGCCGCCGAACGACCCGGAGCCCCCCGCGGCGGCGGCCGGTGCCGGCGCCGGATGCGAGATCCGCTCGAACGCGGGCAACTGCTACGAGGCGGGCCAGTTCTGCCGCAACGCGGACCTGGGCAAGAGCACTCACGAGGCCGGCGGCCGGGTGATCTACTGCCGGATGGTCAGCGGGAAGCCGCACTGGCAGGCCTGAGGCCTCCCGGCGCCGGGGCGGACCGGACGGGTTCGCCCTCAGGCGTCGATGACGCCCAGGGTGTCCCAGAACAGGTGCTCGTAGGCCTGGAGCAGCAGCCCGTACTCGTGTGCGGTGGCCAGGGTCGGCTCGTCCAGCCGGTCCGGGCCCAGGGCGTCGGCGGCCTGCTGCTCCAGCTCGGGCGCGGGCTGGGCGAAGAAGTCGAAGAACGCGCAGGACTCGTCGGAGAAGCCGTACTGGCGGCGCAGCGCCTGCGCGATCGTGGCGCAGTAGCCGCCCCAGGCGGCGAAGTTGGCGACGAGCGCGGCGGCCGCGGCGGCGGGCTCGCCGTTCAGGGCGAGCCAGGCGAGGTAGTGCGGGTAGGCCTGGCACCCGGGCAGCGGCGGGTGGGCCTCCAGCGCGCCGTGGTCGAGTCCGACGGCGGCACCGAGCGCGGGCAGGGTGCGCAGCGCGGCGCTCTCGCCCTCGGCCAGGGTGGCGAACCAGGCGCTGACCGGCCGGTCCGCGGTGCGGCCGGCGAGCAGCAGCAGGCTGCGGCGGTCGGAGCGGATGATCCGGTGCTGCTGGACGGCGAGTTCGGCCAGCGCCGAGCGCGGCGCGGTGCCGTCGCCGAGCGCGGTGACCAGCGCGGGAGCGGTGTCGCCGGGTGCCAATGCGGCCCGCAGGTGCTGGATCTGGTCGAGGATCGGGTGGTTCACCGGTGCCTCCGGGGTGCGGTTCGGTCCGGTGCCATTCCTACCGCCTGGCGGTGCCGGTGCGGCGACGACAGGCCGGGGCCCGAGGCGGGGACCGGCTCCCGGCCGGGGCGGCGCCGGGCCGGGAGCTGGTGGAGCGGGGAGACGGGCGGTGCCCCCGTGCGTCAGGAGTCGGCGCAGGCCTTCCCGATCTCGCCGGCAGCGTCGGTGATCGGCTTGAAGTCGGGCTGCTTGCCCTTGGAGACCCGGTCGATGGCGTCGTTGACGGCCTTGGAGAGCCGGTCGGCGGCCGCGTCGATCTTGTCCCCGTTGCCCTCGCGGATCTTCTTGGTGTCGTCGGCGACCTTCCGCAAGGCCTCGACGGTGTGGTTGCGGCGGCTCTCGTCGGTGATCTGCCCGACGTTGATCGCCGAATCCGCGAGGTCCTGGACGTCGCCGGTGAGGCTGATCGCCCGCTTTCCACAGTCCAGGGCCTGGTCGGCGTCGCACGCGGTGAACAACGGGGCCGCGAGCAGCAGTGCGAGCGTGGTGGCGGCCAGACGGTACGGCTTCCTTGTCATGTCTCTATCCCTCCCGCCCCTATCAACGCCGGTCCGTCGTGCGGAGGTTCCGGAAGACTGCGTGAACCGTTGGGAAAGTCTTTGCTTCCAGCGGAATGTGATGTTCCGTCAGTTTTGTGCGGGAAGGATCCGGGCGTTCACCCCGCGGTGCCGTCCGCGGGGTGA
>NZ_JBHVEU010000447.1:0-7408 GCF_042802075.1 Kitasatospora sp. NPDC057518 | reverse complement strand
GCCCGGTGCGGGCGGCGGCCTCATCCGCAGCATGTTCCGGGTCCCAGGCAGCGGGCAGGAACAGGCGCCAGTCGAGCGGACAGGACGCCGTGTCGGTGACCGCGTGGACACTCACCCCGATCTGGCAGTTGCCGATCTTGCCGAGTGTTCCGGAGTACTGGCGGGCGACCCCGGGCGAGGCCGTGCCGTCCTTCGGGAACCCGGTGTCGTCGATCACCCAGGCGGCCGGTGCCAGCGCCTGCACGGCCCGCCGGGTGATCCGGGCGCGGACCTCCTCGACCGGCCAGGTCGAGGAGGAGATGAACCGCTGCAAGCGCTGGTGGTCGACGCCCAGGCGCTCGGCCATCGGCTGCATCGACTTGCGCCGCCCGTCCAGCAACAGGCCACGCAGGTAGCTGGCGCTGACGTTGCTAAAGGTTCTTCCTCGGTCCGATCCTCCTCGATCCGTGAAGCGGGCTACCACGCTCTCGACACCCGCGCCGGTCCGTGACTTCCTGAACAACCTCGGCTCGAATCCCGCCGCGGCCAGGTGGGTGAGCTCGCGCGTCTGGCGAACGTGGCGAACTCGTGGTCGGTGATCGTTCTTCTCACCCTGCCCTACCGTCCACCCGGCGCGAGTCCGGCCTCGAAGGCGATGATCGCCAGGTGGACGCGGTCCCGGGCCTCGAGCTTGGCGAACAGACGCGCGACATGGGTCTTCGCCGTCGCCGCGCTGATCACCAGCCGCTCGGCTATCTCAGCGTTCGACAGCCCCTGTCCGACCAGTGCCAGTACCTCGCGCTCCCGGTCGGTGATCCCCGCGATGGGGCTCGAGTCCGCGGCGGGCTCGGTGTCCGGTTCGGGGGCCGTGGGGGTGGCGGGGGTGGCGGAGGTTCCGGCGAAGTCGGCGATCAGCCGTCGGGTGACGCTCGGCGCGATCAACGCGTCGCCGGCCGCCACCACACGGATCGCGTCCAGGATCGCGTCCAGGGCCATGCTCTTGAGCAGGAATCCGCTGGCGCCGGCGCGCAGAGCGCCGTAGACGTACTCGTCGTCGTCGAAGGTCGTCAGCACCAGCACCTTGGGCGGGTCCGGCTCGGCGGTTGCCTGCCGGGTCGCCTCGATCCCGTCCATGCCCGGCATCCGGATGTCCATCACCACGACGTCCGGCCGCAGCTCACGCACCAGGCGCACCGCCTCGCGGCCGTCGCCGGCCTCGCCCACCACCTCCAGGTCGTCGGTGTCGCCGATCAGGATCCCGAGCCCGACCAGCATCAGCGGCTGGTCATCGACCAGCAGCACCCGCACGCTCATGCCGGGAGCCTCGCCGTCACCCGGAATCCGCCCTCCGGACGCCGGCCCGCGCTGAACTGGCCGGACAGCAACGTCACTCGCTCGCGCATGCCGAGCAGGCCGAAGCCGCTCCCGCCAGCCGCCGCCCAGGGCCTCGGACGGCCGGGCCCGCCGGGACCGTCGTCCCCGTCGTCCACCACCTCGATCCTCACTCCTTCCGGCTCGTAACCGACCTCGACCCTGCACGTCCGCGCACCGGAATGCCGCACCACGTTCGTCACCGACTCCTGGATGATCCGAAATGCCGACAGTTCGATCTCCGGCGGCAGCGGACGCCGCTCGCCCCGCCAGTCCACGTGGACCCGCACCCCGGCGTCGGCCGTACGTTCGGCGAGCCGCGGGACATCGGCCAGGCTGCCGGCCGGCGCCAGCGGAGCGGCCCCCGGCATGGCCTCGTCCGGCTCGGCGCGGCGCAGCGCCCCGAGCATGCGCTGCAGCTCCAGCAGCGTCTGGCGGCTGGTGGACTCGATGCCGCTCAGCGCCTGCCGCGTCTGCTCGGGCTTGGTGTCCACGACCCGCGCCGCCGCTCCAGACAGCACCGTGATGATCCCGATGCTGTGCGCGACACTGTCGTGCAGTTCGCGGGCGATCCGCAGCCGCTCGGCCATGACGGCGCGGGCCGCCTTCTCCTCGTGCAGGGCTCCGAGGTACTCACGGCGCTTGCGGTACACCCCTCCGAAGATCCACGCGACCGCGAACCACAACGCGAACCCCCCGGCCCACTGGACCGCGTCGCCGACGGACTGCTCGCGGTCGTGGATGTCGTTGACGAAAGCGGCCGCGACGCCCGCGACGGAGCCGACGGCGGCAGCCTTCGGCCGCCGGGCGGCGAGGTACCCGCCCAAGGCGACGAGCAGGACCAACATGATGACGGGCCGGGCGCCGAAGGCGTCGCCGAGGACCGATTCGCCCAGGATCACCGCGAAGACGGTCGCCGGCAGACGGCGCACCAGCAGAACCGGAAGGGCGAGCACGACGTACAGACCCAGCATCTGGACGGGCTCAAGGTCGGGGAACCCGAACAGGGAGTGCTCAGGATCCGGGGTCCCCATCGTCAAGGGGATCATCAGCGCGTACAGGCCGGCGGTGGCCAGCACCACGGCCTGTGACGTCAGCCAGGTCACGCGCTTCGATGTCGAGAGACGTTGGAGGAGCTCTTCCATGCGGAGATCGTATTCAGTGGCGTGGGCTCCGCGCGTCGCCCCGGGGATGTACGCGGGGTACACCCCCGGGCCGACGGCCTGGGGAACGCGAAATCCACCGGCCGACGCGATGGATCATGGTCCGTTCCTAGGTTCATGGCCATGACGAATCCGCCGATGACCGCTCTCCAAGACGCGATAAAGCAGTACGACGACGGCCCGCCCGCGGTGGCCGGTGTGACCTTGTCCGTGGCGTCCGGTGATTGTGTGGCGATCCTCGGCGTGGGCCGGCGTCGGGCCCATTCCCTCGTCATGGCCTTGACGACGTTCACCGCGATGTTGTCATCAGTACTCTCCCTCGGCCTGCTGACCGGCGTTCATTCGCTCCGTCTGGTCCGCGTGGACGCCGGTTCGGGCTCCGGTGTCCCGCGGATCCTTCCGAAGGCCGCGGCCGCTTCCACGTTCCCTCTGCTGCTTCGCCGGGCGGCCGCGGTCCTCACCGTGCTCGGGCTGGCGATGATTCCCTGGCTGGTCTTCCTGCACACCGGGCTGCCGGCCACAGCTCAGGCCTCGCACTGGGCCTGGACGTGGACGGGTCTGGACGGCTTTGAGGCGCTCGGCCTGCTCTCCACCGGACTGCTCCTCAGGCGCGGCGACTGCCGGGCCTGCCTGACCTCCGCCGCGACCTCGGCCGTGCTGCTGGTCGACGCCTGGTTCGACACCATGACGGCTGCCCCGGGTTCGGACTTCAAGCTGGCGGTGCTGATGACGGTCTTCGCCGAGTTGCCGCTGGCGGTGGCCTGCGCGGCTCTCACGACCAGGACCTTCCATCGGCCGGGCCGCTGAGCGGAAGAGCTCGTGACGTGAGTCCGTCGACGACCAGGTGGAGTTTGCCGGTCAGCCCGCCTCGGGAGCGGCCGAGCGCCTGGTTCTGGGTTCCCCTTATCGTGCCCCGGCGGCACTCTGGCGGGCTCGCACGACGGTGGAGTCGACCGATACGAGCCAGTCGATGTCGCCGGCCGCGTCCGCCTGCGCTTGCGCGGACCGCAACATCCGCTCGAAGGTTCCGTCCTCGGCCCAGCGCCGGAACAGGGTGTGCAGGGTGGCCCAGGAGCCGTACCGCGGCGGCACATCCCGCCAGGCCACCCCGGTCCGGAACCGTCGTAGGTCCAGCGGTAGGGCTTGGCGTCGTGTTCGTCGTAGGCCAAGACGAAGGTGGCGCTCGACGATGCCGGCGAAGGGAACCCCGCGCCGCACGACATACTCCCGGCGGATTACTCCGGTACCTCGCGGGGGCTACGAACGACACCAGAATGGTTACATCCACGGGCCGATTCGATACGGAGCCGCGGAACCTAGCGTCGATCCCATGAAACGCAATCGCCGTATCAGCGCCGTCGCGGCGCTGGCGCTCGCCGCCCTCGTCACCGGAACCGGCGCAGGTTTCGCCGCCACGACCACACCGTCGGCCACGCACGCGTTCGACACCGCACCGGCCACGGCCACGGCCACCGCGCCCACGCGGTCCTTCCAAGGCACGCTCCCCGCGCCGACCGGCCCCTACGCCGCCGGCGAGGACGTCATCCACCTCACCGACGCGAGCCGTCCCGACCCGTGGGTGCCGTCATCCGGCCCCCGCCAACTGACCGTCACGATGGTCTATCCGGCCGTCCCCGGGACCGGGACTCCGGCCCCTTACATGACCCTCGCCGAGGCAGCCGGAGCCATCCAGCTCCGGAAGATACCGGCGAGCTCTGGCATCACCCCACAGAACCTTTCCAGCGTCGCCACTCACGCCTTCGACGGCGCGCGGCCGCGGAGCGGCAAGTATCCGCTGGTAGTCCTCTCGCCCGGGTTCGAGCACCCGCGCATGATGCTCACCTCACTCGCGACCGACCTGGCCAGTCACGGCTACGTCGTCGCACTCGTCGGCCACACCTACGAGGACAGCGGCGAGACGCTGGCGAACGGCCAGACGCCGCCGTGCGCGATCTGCGATGACCCGAACCTCGACATGGGCACGGTCACCGCCAGCCGCGCGCTGGACGTGTCCTTCGTGATCGACCAGTTGACGCATGGCAATACCGCGTGGCGCCTGGCACACCTCATCGACGAGCACGAGATCGGCATGGCCGGACACTCCCTCGGCGGAGCGGCGGCCGCCACCACGATGATCGCCGACCCGCGAGTACGGGCCGGAGTGAACATGGACGGCACCTTCGCCCCGGCCCCGATGCCCGGCCAGATCAACCGGCCGTTCCTCATGCTGAGTTCGCCCGGCAACCACCCGGCCGGCGGCGGCGACACCACGTGGGGGCAGGCCTGGGACGCCCTCGGCGGCTACAAGAAGTGGCTGACGGTCGCCGGCGCCGACCACACCAGCTTCACCGACCTGGACCTGCTTCTGGAGGAGGCCGGGTTCCCGACGCCGCCCCTCTCCCCGGCACGCGGGGTGGAGATCACCCGCGAGTACGTGACAGCGTTCTTCGACCGGACGCTGAAGGGGATCCACAGTCCGCTGCTGGACGGCCCCTCGCCGAACAATCCGGAAGTACTCTTCCAGCACTGGTGCAGCGCCGCGTCCGCTTGCCGTTGACCGACAAGGTCCGGATGGTGACGGTGGCTTCCTGGGTTGCGATCTCCACGTCGGGAGAACGCCGGACAGGGCAGTCGGCTGCGGCTGTCGGCCCGGGTTCGCGCGTTCAGGTGACGGTTCTAACGCGGAGGGCGCTGGCCGATGGGGACGACCGTAGGGTCGTCGGCGACCACACGGGCGCGCAGGCTCTGGTTCTCGGGCACGGTCCGGGTCGGCGGGCGACGGCGCCGGTGAGGTCGTGGGTCTTGTTCATCGCGTCGAGCTGCTTGCCGGAGGCGCCGGTGCGGGCGAGGACGTATTCGCGGGCCAGCCGGATCGCCCCGTTCTCCTCGTTCGCGGGCAGGGGAAGTCCGGCGGCCAGCAGCGGTTCGAAGAAGGAGCGCAGTGCGGCCTTGCCGGCCGGGGTGGACCTGTTGGACCTGGCGGTCCTGCGCAGGTGTTCGCCCTCGCACCAGGCCGCCAGGATGTCGTCGGAGAGGTCCTCGACCATCCGGACGGCCCAGACCAGCAGGGGACCCATGGTCTCCGCGGCCAGCGGCTCGCGCGCGTTCTCCCCACCCAGTGAGCCCGCGGCCGGCAGGTAGTCGTCAACGCCGAACTCGTCCCACGGGGGCCGGGCGATGCCGGCCGGGAACCCGCTGAGTCCGTCGAACGCCCACAGCCGGACCAGCGCGGTGAGCGGCCTGGTCGCGGCCTTGCGTGACGTGGCGCTCTCCCGCAGGTGGAGCCCGTAGTCGTGCAGCACCTGCTGGTCGCACGCGGCCAGCGACTGGATGCCGCGTTGGTCGAGCCAGGTGGCGAGGTGCCGCCATGTGTCGATGGTCTCGCGCACGAGCGCGGGGGACAGGCGGGTGCGCATCTTGATGCCGCGCTGCTTGACGAAGGTGGGCCGCAGCTCACCGTTGATCAGCGTCCACGCGGCCAGCCGGATCTCCTCGCGCAGGTGGATGGGGAACTGCTGCCAGGTGACGGAGCGCAGGCTCTCGCCTGGGTTGGCGATCAGCGGGGCGAGCGACCATACCCGGTCCGCATAGCGCGAGTTGAAGTGGGCGTGCTCGGGCGTGATCAGGTGGTCGGGCATGACGGGCGTGGCCGGGCCGGGCACGGCGAGGCGGAAGCGGTCGGTGGCGGCAGCGGTGGTCACGGGTCGAGGTCTCCGGCGAGCAGGTGGTCGATGATGGCACGGTCGCCTTCGGTAACGCCGGTCAGCGCCTGTTGCCAGGCCGGGGCGCTGACCTGCAGGCGAAGGTCTTCGAGACGGGTGTGGGCGTCGCCCCACCCCTCGGCCCACACGTCGGCGGGCAGCACCGAACGGGCGTTGCCGAGGGCCTGGTGCAGGTGGGCCAGCCGGGGATGATGCCCCGGGTGGACACGGGCGTTGCGGCAGCCCAGGCAGAGCAGGAACGAGGCGGCGCAGCCGCCGGCCGCGTCGGGGGTCGGAACTGGCCGACCGCTTCGCCACACGCCGCCTGGTCAGCAACGACCCCGCCTCCTGCTTCCGCAGCCCCGACGACGTCACCGTCCGCACGAACGCCACGTTCCGGTCCTCCAGCCGCCAGGCCCAGCCGTACCCCGGCCGGCTGTCCCCGTCGAGCCCCCGCAAGCCGATGTCCGTCCACAGTCGCCAGGTCCGCGGCGTCAGCCACCGCACGTTCGACGACCGCGCGTCCTTCGCCCGCGCCTGCGGAACCTCCGCCACCGAGCCGTCCCGGCCGACAACCTCCCGCATCTCCACCGGATTGGAGGCGATCCACCCCGCCCACTTCGCCCAGCGGAACAGCGCCGTGAACGCCGCCAGCTCGCGATTCCACTTGGCCCCGCCGATCTGACCGAGGTTCTCCGGAGCACAGGTCCGCCAGAACTCGTAGTCGTTCAGATCTCGTCCCTCCGCCCGGAGCCACGACTTGCCCCGCCCCCACAGAAAGGTCAGCAGCAATGCGATGTCCGTCGCGTAGTTCCTCTTCGTCTCCACCTCGTAGAACCGGAACGCCCTCGACTGCACGTAGAGGCTCAGTACCGGATCGACCTGGTGGTCCGGCGACAGGGAGATCGGGTCCCCCGGGTGAATCCCGCTCGCCGCCTCCCGCGCGCTCAGGTCGTCCCAGCCGGCCAGCAGCTTCGACCGGACACCGGCACGGTTGCGGGCGTCTGGGACCCAGAACACCTTCCAGCCTGTCAACGAGCACCCCTTCGGATCGCCTTCAACAGGCACACTCCAATAGGGAAATGGACGACGGCGGAGACGACTGGTACCGGTAGCCCTCCGGCTCACCGGGACATCGGTGTCCCGGCGCCTCTTCCCCAACGCCACCGCCCCGGCCTCCCGAGTGGTGGGACC
>NZ_JBHVEU010000446.1:0-7421 GCF_042802075.1 Kitasatospora sp. NPDC057518 | reverse complement strand
GTGTCCCGGACACCGGTGCCCCCGTCGAGAACCCGGCCGCCACCCCGGCGGGCGACCAGCTGCCGGGGACCACCCCCGACCAGCAGACGCCGCAGCAGCAACGGCCCGTGCCGCCGGCCTCCTCCGGCGGCAACGGGGGTACGAACGCGGGCAACGGCGGAGGCGCGAGCAACGGAGGCGCCAACAGCGGCGGCACGACCGCCGGACAGAACGGAGGCACCCAGCCCCGCCAGACACCGGCCAACACCCCCGCCCCGCAACCCCCGGTGACCAACAACCCCGCCCCGCAGCCTCCGCCGCAGAACTCCCCCGGCGGGACCACCGCACAGCCCGGCGGCAGCAGCGCCCCGCCACCGGAGTCCCCGGCCCGCCCCGCGGAGTGCGGCGGAACCAACTGGACGCGCATCATCAGTGTCCAGTCCGGCCTGCCGATCGGGCTGGCCAACGACAACCTGAACGCGAGCAACCCGGTCGTCCTGGGCGGCGCCACGCAGTACGGCTGGGTCGTCAGCTACGGCACGTGGAACGAGTACCACGCCTGCAACTCCGGAGGCTTCCCCCTGGTCATGGGCAACGGCTCCCCGTTCGACAACGCGGTGGCCCTCGGCAGCGGCCGCGACTTCCTGTACCGGTGGACCGTCCAGCCCGCCGCCTCGGGCGGGTACACCCTCGGCGACGGCACCAACTGCATGACCGCCGGCGCGCGGGGCAAGCCCATCACCATGACCACCTGCACCGACAACCTCGCGAGCCAGCTGTGGAAGTTCCAATGACCGCAGGGGTGTCCACGCGCCCGCACGGCCTCGCAGTCAGCGGACCGGAAGGCCTCCCGAACGGGCGGCGAGCCAGGCGGCGGCACGCTCTCGTTCCTCGCGGTTGGAGAAACGACCGTCGTGACGCGCGATCCACTCCAGGTGTCGCAGGACGTTCTCCGAGCGGTCCGGCTCGCGCACCGCGAGCACGTCGACGCCGGTCTCGCCCGTCGAGGCGCAGACGTACACGCTGCTGTCCAGGGCCATCATGCCGAAGCCCGGGTGGCCCGAGTGCACGCCGAGGAACGCCGATGCCGCGCCTCGGCCCATGATGTCCCAGCGGTCCAGGAGCCGGACCCGGGTCCACTGCTCCAGTGCACGGGTGCGGCCGTGCCGGGTGGCTCCGGGGTGCTCCGGGCCCTCAGTCGTAGAAGAACTGGCGGAGGTCCTCCGCCGAGCCCGGGCCGAACAGGAAGGTCTCGCACCCGGCGAGCGCCCGGGGCGGCGGCGGGCCGTCGGCGGGGAGCCGCCGCAGCCAGGCCTCGCCCTGCTCGCCCACCGCGTGGACGGCGGAGAGCAGTTCGGCCATCCCCGCCGGGCGGGGCGGGGCCGCTCCGGTGACGGGGGCGAACTCCCACCCGCCGACCCGGGCGGCGAGCCGCACCGCGCCCGCCCAGGTGGCGATGCGGCAGAGGCGGTTGCGCAGGGGGAGTTCGACGGACGGGTCCAGGTACCCGAGTCCGACGGTCGCGGCGGCGAGGTCGTCCATCACCCGGCGCTCGACGGAGGTGCGGATCCAGTGGCCCTCCTGGGCGTCCTCGATGGCGGCGCCCCACCACTCCCAGGCGCTGTCGAGGCGGGCCGCTGCCTCGGCCTCGGCCGCTGTCCGCGAGGGAGGACCCGGCCGGGACGCCTGCGGCCGGTACAGGTGGAACAGTTCCGGATCACCCTCGTCGAGGCCCTGGACGAGGCCGACCGGCTGCCACCCGGCCCGGTGCAGGAGCCGTCGCATCGGCTGGTTGGAGACGTTGGTCGAGGTGAACAGCTTCGGGGTCTCGCAGGAGGCCGCCGCGGCGTCCAGCAGCCGGCGGCCGACGCCCCTGCCGCGCGCGGCGGGCGAGACCATCAGCATCGTGACGAAGCCCTGCTCGAAGAACGTGTACTCGGTGACGCAGTAGCCGAGGAGCCCGGACGCGTCTTCGGCCACGAGCACCGGGCCCGGGGCCTGCCGGCACCACCGCCGGATGCTCGCCACCCGCTCCTCGTCGCCTGCGAGGGCGACCGAGTCGATACCGGTCAGCCCGTCCGCGTCCGCGTCGGTGCCGCGCCGAACGACGAAGTCGCCGAAGTCGCCGAAGTCCACTGTGTCCATGGGGACATGCTGCCAGGTGACTCCGGTACGAACCTCTACTGCGGCCCCGGTCCTCCGTAAACGACCCGGGGGTTCAGCCGGGTCGCCTGCCAGGGCGAGTTACGGCCGGCGGCCTCGCGGTAAGCGACGCGCTGGACGGCGAAGAGCAGGCGGTAGAGGTTGAGGGCGGCGTCGGAGTCGTCGGCGGCGAAGCCGAGGTCGTGGACGAAGGTCTCGAGCTTGGGCCAGTCGAAGTCGTCGGGGACGGGCGGGGCGACGGCGACGCCGAAGAGCGCATTGAAGGCCGCGGCGACGGCGTAGTGGGAGGCGGCGAGGGCGTTGAGGACGTCGGGGTCGGCGGCCGGGTCGAGGACGGGGTCGGGCACGTCAGGTCTCCTCTTGGTCGGGCCTTGCAAGCTTGAGCGTGGTGACGACGCCCAGGGCGCCGGTGGCGAACGCCAGGGCGAGGAGGGAGAGGAAGGCGGCGGCGATCAGGAACCGCACGAGCGCTCGCGGTCGGCGTCGAAGAGGAGGGTGAGGAGGTTCATCAGCGTCGAGGCCGGCGCCGTGTTGAAGGCGACCAGGACGCGGCCGTCCATGGTCGTGTCCGTGGTGGCGGAGGGGAAGATCAGGCCGAACGCGCGGCCGCGCTCCTGGAGTTCGGCGAGGAGGATGCGGACCTGGTCCTCGGTGTAGCCCCGGATGCGGGGGTCGGTGGGCTGCATGGGGAAGCGGCGACGGTTCACGCGGAGGCCTCCAGTTCGAACCAGACGACCTTGCCCGTCTTGCGGGGCTCGGCGCCGAGGCGGTGGGTGAGGGCACGGACGAGGAAGAGGCCCCGGCCGGAGGAGGCGAGCGGGTCCGTGGGGAGGTGGACGGTGGGGAAGATCGGGTTGTTGTCCGCGACCGAGACCCGCAGACGGTGGCCGGTGAGGGCCAGCACGACCATGGGGGCAAGGGTGCCCCCGTGCCGCCAGGCGTTGACGAAGACTTCGTGGAGGGCGAGTTCGGCGTCGGAGATGACGGAGGGTCGCCACCCGGCCGAGACGAGGAGGTCGGAGAGCTCGGAACGAGCGGTGGAGCAGTCCGGAAGGTTGCAGGCACGCATGAGAGACCCCAAGGGAGGAAGAGGGGAATCGACGAAGCAGACACTCCGTCATGTGATCGGTGCAACACTGAGAGTAGGACCGTCGGTCACACGCGTGCAACCTGATCGCCGAGATGTCTCCCCCAACTTGGCTAAGCTCACTCGTGTGGGTGGAGACTGGCCCGACACGGAAGGAACCCCCCTTGGCACTCAGGACCCAAATCAGCGAGCGACAGCGGCGGTTCGGCGCTGAGCTGAGAAGGTTGCGCGAGGCCGCAGGCCTGGCGGTCAAGGACGCCGGCGCCCTCATCGGCATCGCGGGCCCGCAGCTGAGCCACATCGAGGCAGCTCGAACGGCGCTCGACCCGGAGCGGCTCTCGGTCTTGCTCGAAGGCTACGGGTGCACGGATGAGACCTACATCGCGCTGCTGCACGCTCTCGGAGCCAGCAACGGCAAAGGCTGGTGGAGCACCTACAAGGGCCGGGTGCCCGACCTGTCGCTCGACCTGGCCGAACTCGAAGACCGAACTGTCACTCTGCGCAACTTCGAGACTCTGTACGTTCCCGGGCTGCTCCAACTACCTGAATACGCCGAGGCCATCTACAAGGACGCCTACCGCAACGGGCATTGGGATCTGGCGACGGCCATCCAGTTCCGCATGGACCGCCAGCGGATCCTGGAGAACGAAGAGCAGCGGCAGTTCCGATTCGTCATCCATGAAGCAGCTCTGCGGATGCTCTTCCCTGGTGTGGAAGTCATGAGGGCTCAGCTGGACCACCTGCTGAACATGGCTGAACGCCCCAACGTCACCATCCAGGTCCTCCCCTTCACAGCTACGAGGAAGCCTCCTCAGTCAGGCCCCTTCGTGCTGTGCGACCCCGGATGCCTTGACCTCGCAACCATCCTGCTGGATGTACCCGGGCGAGCCGAGCACCAGAGCGACCCTGAGAGCATTGCGGCGTACGAATGGAAGTTCCAACAGCTGAGCGAGATCGCACTGCCGGCCGTCGACGTAGCGGCTTCCGCCAACTCGCGAAACTCGTGGGGGATTCTTCAACATCTCCTCTACACCCTACAAACATGAGAGGCGCCTCGGATGGCTGGATTCTCCTGGCAGAAGTCATCGTTCAGTGGCGGCGATGCCGGCAATTCCTGTCTGGAACTGGCCCACGGCGCCGACAACCTCTGCTACCTCCGCGAGTCGGACGACCCCTCCGTCATCGTCACCACCTCGACCACCAAGCTCCGCGCCTTCCTCCTCAGCGCCAAGGCCGGCGAGTTCGACCACCTCATCTGAACCACGCGACGGGGGCGGGACGGCGATACCGCCATCCCGCCCCCTGTCTCTGCCGCAGGAAGTCACCGTGACCCCGAACGATCCCTGCTCCCCGACCTCCGTGAGGCCGTCCTGGGATGAACTCCCCCTCCCCGCACAGGAGTCCGTCGAGACCCACCTCGGCGCACCGGTCACCGGCGCCCGGACCCAGGCCGGCGGGTTCAGCCCTGGCCTCGCGGTCCGCGCGACCCTTGCCGACGGCCGAGCCGTGTTCCTCAAGGGCGCCGCCACCGACCACCCCGTCCACGGGAGGTACGCCGCCGAGGCAGCCATCAACCGAAGCCTGACCCGGCAGGTCCCCGTGCCGAGGATGCTCGTCTCCTGGGAGGCCGGCGGATGGCTGCTGATGGCCTTCGAGGACGTCGGCGGCGGCCACCCGGACCTCAGCCCCGGGTCGGCCGACCTCCCCGCTGTCGTCCGGCTGCTCGACCGACTCCCCAGGGCGGTCAGCCCGTCGCCGATCCCCGACGCCCCGTCCATCGTCTCCGTCCTCGGGGGCGGCTCCCGCAGCTGGCGGGCTCTCGCCGACCAGCAGGCCGAGCTCGACCCGTGGTCCACCCGGCACATCGAGCAGCTCGCGGCCGTCGAGCACGACTGGCACGCCGCATCCGCCGGGGTCTGCCTCCTCCACGCGGACCTGCGCGCCGACAACATGCTCATGCGCGGTGACGACGCCCTCGCCATCGACTGGGCCTACCTCCACCAGGGCGCCGCCTGGATCGACCCGGCCTTCCTCGTCACCCAGCTGATCCGCGCGGGCCACACCCCGGCCCAGGCCGAAGCCCTGCTCGCACCCGTGGCCTCGTGGGCTGCCGCCCCGCCGGACGCGATCACCTCCTTCGCGGTGGCCCAGGCCGGCTACTGGGAGCTGAACTCCAGGCTCCCGGCCCCGCCGGGAGTGCCGTACCTGCGCGGCTACCAGGCCTCCATGGCCGCCATCGGCCGGACGTGGATCGAGCACCGAACCGGCTGGCACTGACCGAACTCGCAGCGCCCGCAGCGCTGTTCGCGGAGCCCACCAGCGAGCACGAGCCCTGCCGCTGATCCCCGCCCGCTCGTTGGCCCCCGACGAGCGGGCGGGGTCTTGTCCACCCCCGCCGTTGCTCAGGCGACGGCGCGACCGAGGTGGGCGGCCAGGCGGTCGAGGGCGGTCGCGTCGTGGGGCGCGGGCCGGGGCGGGGCGAAGGAGCCGCCTTCCGTCCGCGGCAGGCCCGCGTAGATCTCCCGCACCACGGGCATGGCCACCGTCGCAATGTCCGGGACCAGGTCGCGCGGGTGTCCGATGGCTTCGGCCAAGTCCCAACCGTGGACCAGCATTTCGATGACCAACTGCTCGACGAGACGTCGGCCCGGCGCCGGCCCGTACCGCCGGTCGAGCATGCCGGGCCGGCGAAAGGCCGTGAGCGTCCGCTGGGCGGCGGTCCGGAACGCCGCGACATGATCACCGCCCAGGTGATCCGCGGCGGCATCGGACCGGGGCCTCCCGTCCGCCAGGCCGGCCCACATCAGGTTCTCCCAGACCAGGTGGTCCAGCAAGGCGCGGACGTCCCAGTCGGCGCACGGCGTCGGCCCGTCGAGACCGCTCGGGTCGACGGCGCTGACGAGGTCACCCACGGCCTGGAGGACTCGCTCGCAGGCGGCGATCAGACCCACCGGCTCCCAGGCCTCGGCTCCGGAGTCGTACAGCGCGTCGAGTTCGGCGGCGCGGCGTCCGGGTTCGGGATTGGCACGCAGGGCGGTCTTCAGCCAGTTGCCCGCCGTCTCCAGACTCGGCCGCGCCGGTTGGCCGTTGATGACGCAGAGCAGCTGCCAGTACCGCTCGACGCACGGGACGGAGACGATGCCGAGCTGTTCGAGCAGCAGGCTCCGGGCCGGCGCGCCATCGATGCGGACCCCGTCGACGGTCTGCGCCTGGGAGGGGAGCCACTTCTCGACGACGGCCGCGACAACGGGTTCCGCCGCGGGCGAGTCCGGCGCGATCCCGTCCCGGACGGCCTCGTCCACCCGCCCCGTCCAGTAGTCGGTGACCCGCCGTGCCTCCTGGAGTGTGGCGTCATCGTGCTCGCCGGGGGCGTGTTCGGCCGCGTACTGCGCCATGCGCCGCATCGCGCCCCGCAGTTCGGGATCGGCCACCAGCTCGCCCAGTTCGATCCAGGCGTCGACCTGCGCGTCCGTGGGGTCGTCGGGCAGCTCCGGGGTGGCGGCCAGCAGGCCGCTGCGGTAGGTCGGTACGTCCAGGCCGGCGAGCGTCCCGGTCACGAACTCGTGGATGGTCTTCCGGCGTTCGGCAGCGGACAGTCGGGCGGTGCGGTTCATGAAGGCGAGTCCTTCGGCAGTGGTTTCGCGACGGGCGGCGGAGCGCAGGACCGCCTGTTGCGCGCGCAGCAGGCGGATCCGCGTCTCCAGCACGTCGACGTGGACCGCGGCCACCTCCGCCAAGGTGTGCTCCCGGTCAAGGACTTCGCGGATAGCCGGCAGGCCGAGCCCGAGGTCCCGCAGCGTCCGTGCCAGCTCCAGGCGGGCCACGGACTCCGCGTCGTAGACCCGGTACCCGGCGGCCGTGCGTCGGGCCGGTGGCACGAGGCCGAGATCGGACCAGTGCCGGATGAGCTTCACCGACAGCCCGGTCTTCCGCGCGACCTCTCCGATGCTCCACAGCACCCTGTCGTCGACGTGCATGTGCCCCACCCTCGGCTCTCCCACGATGGGAGAGTCAACCAGCCGGGAGCTCTGGCCTACCGCGCGCGTTGACCGTCGCTCCGCCCCGCAGCCGGCCCGGAAACGCGAAGAGTCCCGGAAAACGCGAAGAACCCCCATCCGGGACCCGGATGGGGGTTCTTCTGAAGAATTGTTCGGCGGCGTCCTACTCTCCCACAGGGTCCCCCCTGCAGTAC
>NZ_JBHVEU010000445.1:0-7423 GCF_042802075.1 Kitasatospora sp. NPDC057518 | reverse complement strand
CCCCGGTGACCATGCGGTCACCGGGGCTCCTCCGTGTGTACGGGGCTGCCGCCCGGACGCGGCGTGTACGGCGTTTCCGCCCGAGGTCCTGTGTACGGCGCTGCCGCCGGGAACCCGGCGTGTACGGCGTTGCCGCGAGGAAACCGGGTGCGGGCCGCCTCAGTGCTTGAGGCGGTACACCACGGTGTCGGCGAAGACGCCGACCATCTCGTAGTGGGTGTCCAGCAGGTTCTCGATCCGGGGGACCATGACCGGCTGGTACGGGGCGATGCCGGAGTCGTCGACCACGACCTCGGGCAGGCCGTTGGCCAGCTCCTTGTCGAAGGTCTGCCAGGCGTTGGAGACGCTGAACTGCTCGCCGACGTTCTGGTTGCCGTCCTTGCCGCCGCTGTAGTTGGTGAGGAAGCCGGCGGTCAGGTAGCGGGTGGCGGGCTTGCGGTCGGCCAGCCAGTACAGCTCGGGGTGCATGCCCCAGACCAGCACGGTGTCCTTGGGGGTGGTCTGGGCGGCGACGGCGGTGGCGACCTCGGTGGTGCGGTTGAGCCGCTCCCCCGGCCAGGCCAGCGCCAGGCTCCAGAACACCGTGGCGGCGGCCGTGGTGTACAGCAGGACGGGCTTCCAGCGGATCGCCGAGGTGGCGACCGCCCCGGTGCCCAGCAGCACCAGCGGCGGGATCAGCTGGAGGTAGTAGTGGCCGAAGAAGTGGAAGCCCACGCTGACCGCGACGACCGAGGAGAGCAGCCAGACCCACAGGTCCGTGGTCGAGCCGTGCTCCTCGCCGGCCACCGGCAGCGGGCGGTGGCGGTGCTTGAGCCAGAGCCGGCGCCCGACCGGGAGCAGGAAGCCCAGGCCGGCCGCGGCCAGGATGGCCGAGTTGCCGAAGGCCCGGCCGAGCATCTGGAGCCAGGCGCCGCCGAAGGAGGCGTAGTCGCCGCTGCCGGTGACCACCCAGAAGAGGAAGCCCTTGGGCTTGGTGAGGATCACCGCGACCAGCGCTATCGGCAGGGTGAAGCCGAACCCGATCTTGAACAGCGCGGGCGGCCAGCGCACCCCGCGCCGGCGGGCGTCCTGGAACAGCATCCAGAGCACCGGCAGCAGCACCGCGCCGCCGGTCTGCTTGGTCAGTGAGCAGAGGGCGACCGCGATGCCCGCGGCCAGCCAGCGGCGCCGTTCGGCGTACCGGAAGGCGGCCACCATGGCGGGCAGCATGAAGACCTCGAAGGTCGCCGCCTGGGTGTCCTCCGGGGAGAGCCCGATGGAGACCAGCAGGTAGAGCAGTCCGGCCCCGGCCCCGGCCCGGTTGCCCCAGCGGCCGCGGGCGATCGAGGCCAGCAGGATCGCGGTGACCAGGTGGGCCACCACCGCCAGGGTGCGCAGCGGCCAGAGCGAGGCGGAGCCGAAGACCGCGAAGCAGGCCTGGTAGAGCCAGGGCAGCAGCGGTGGTTTGCGGTCCACCACGGTGTCGTACAGCACCCCGCCGTCCGCCAGCATCCGGGCCTGGGTGGCCAGGAAGCCCTCGTCCGGGCTCCAGACGGGCCGGGCGAAGGAGGGGATGTGGGTGAGCAGCGCGACCAGCGCGAGCACCGGCACCAGCCTGGTCCAGTACCCGGTGAGAACACGGGTACGGACGCGCTCGGGCAGGCGCTCGGCCAGTCCGGTGAGGCGGAGGCGGGTGGGGGTCGGCACGGGTGACAACCTACCGGGCGGGATCGGCGCCGGTGGCGCCGGTCCCGCCTTTCAGTGCGATTGTCAGCTTGTTCCGTGACGAACTGTTACGGAGTTACGACAAACGGTCGTCTGCGGAACGGGTGACCGCTCCCCCGGACGGCCTCCGGTCAGGCCTTGACCGGCGCCGCGTCCAGCTTGGCGACCAGAGCCGTCACCTTTCGGGCGATGTCCGGGGCGTTCAGGCCGATCTCGGCCAGGATCTCGGCCCGGCTGGCGTGGTCCAGGAACTCCTGCGGGATGCCGAAGTCGCGCACCGGCAGGTCCACGTCCGCGTCCCGCAGCGCCTGCGCCACGGCGGCGCCGACGCCGCCCACCCGGCCGTTGTCCTCGATCGTGACGACCACCCGGTGCTCGGCGGCCAGGCCCGGCAGGGCCGCGTCCACCGGCTTGACCCAGCGCGGGTCCACCACGGTGGCGGTGACGCCCTGGGCGGCCAGCAGGTCGGCGACCTCCAGGCTGGTGGGGGCCATCGCGCCGACCGAGACGATCAGCACGTCGGCGCGGTGGGCGCCGGAGGGCTCCTCGGCGGCGCGCAGCACGTCCATGCCGCCGATCCGGCCGACCGCGGGGACGGCCGGGCCGACCGTGCCCTTGGAGTAGCGGACCACGGTCGGGGCGTCCTTGACCTCGACGGCCTCGCGCAGCTGCGCGCGGACCTGGTCGGCGTCGCGCGGGGCGGCCAGCCGCAGGGTCGGGATGATCTGCAGCATCGACATGTCCCACATGCCGTTGTGCGAGGCGCCGTCGTCGCCGGTGACGCCGGCCCGGTCCAGGACGAAGGTGACGCCCAGCTTGTGCAGGGCGACGTCCATCAGGACCTGGTCGAAGGCCCGGTTGAGGAAGGTCGCGTAGACCGCGAACACCGGGTGCAGGCCGTTGGTGGCCAGGCCGGCCGCGCTGGTGACGGCGTGCTGCTCGGCGATGCCGACGTCGAAGATCCGGTCCGGGAAGGCCTCGGCGAACGGGGCCAGGCCCACCGGGTGGAGCATCGCGGCGGTGATGCCGACGATGTCCTCGCGCTCGTGGCCGAGCGCGACCATCTCCTCGGCGAAGACCGAGGTCCAGCTCCGGCCGCCGCCGCTCGTGATCGGCAGGCCGGTCTCCGGGTGGATCTTGCCGACCGCGTGGAAGCGGTCCTCGTCGTTGTTCTCGGCGGCGTGGTAGCCGCGGCCCTTCTCGGTGAGGCAGTGCACGATCACCGGGCCGCCGAAGCCGCGCGCCTTGGTCAGCGCGGACTCCAGGGCGGCCATGTCGTGGCCGTCGATCGGGCCGATGTACTTGAGGCCGAGGTCCTCGAACATGCCCTGCGGGGCGATGAAGTCCTTGAGGCCCTTCTTGGCGCCGTGCAGCGTCTCGAACAGCTGCTGGCCGACCACCGGGGTGCGCTGGAGCGCGTCCTTGCCCCAGGACAGGAAGCGCTCGTAGCCCTGGGTGGTGCGCAGGGTGGCGAGGTGGTTGGCCAGGCCGCCGATGGTCGGGGAGTACGAGCGCTCGTTGTCGTTCACGACGATGACGAGCGGACGGTCCTTGGCGTCGGCGATGTTGTTGAGCGCCTCCCAGGCCATGCCGCCGGTGAGCGCGCCGTCGCCGATCACCGCGACGACCGGGTCGATCTTGCCCAGGATCTGGTTGGCCTTGGCCAGGCCGTCGGCGTACGAGAGGACCGTGGAGGCGTGCGAGTTCTCGATCACGTCGTGCTCGGACTCGGCCCGGGACGGGTAGCCGGACAGGCCGCCCTTCATCCGCAGCCGGGAGAAGTCCTGGCGGCCGGTGAGCAGCTTGTGGACGTAGCTCTGGTGGCCGGTGTCGAAGAGGATGCGGTCGCGCGGGGAGTCGAAGACCCGGTGCAGCGCGATGGTGAGCTCCACCACGCCGAGGTTGGGCCCGAGGTGGCCACCCGTCTTGGAGACCTCGGTCACCAGGAAGGTCCGGATCTCCTGGGCCAGTGCGGCCAGCTGTCCGGGCGTGAGCCGGTCGAGATCGCGCGGTCCCCGAATGCGGGTCAGCAGGGCCACCCGTTCCTCCTCGTTCAGTGTTCGCGGACCACGGACGGTCCGACGGGCGTCGCTGCCCGGCCCGGCGGCAGTCCGACGGTCCGGCCGGTGGCGACCGGTCGAGTCTAATGTCCGCCTGCCGGACACCAAGCGGCGCGCCCGGTGCCACCGTTCGGTTACCGCCATTCCGGGAGGTCGGGCCGGGAAGCCGGGTCACCTCAGGTTGACGTACAGGCGTTTGAATACGCGGATGGGCCGGACGGCGGTGTCAGGCGCGGCCCAGCGCGCCGGACTCCCCCATCTCGCTCATCACCAGGGCCAGCGCGCCGAGCACCTCGGCCCGGCCGCCGAGGGTGCCGGGGACGACCGAGAGCTGACGGGCGGCGCTCGGGATCGCGTACCGGGCCACCGAGTCCCGGATCGGGGCGAGCACCAGCTCACCGGCCTCGGCGAGGTCCCCGCCGAGGATCACCCGGCGGGGGTTCAGCAGGTTGCAGAGGGTGGCGACGCCGGTGCCGATCTGCCGGCCCGCGTCGGCGATCACCCGGCGGCAGCCGAGGTCGCCCTGCTGGGCCAGCTCGACCACCCGGGGCAGGCTGAGGTCCTGGCCGAGGGTGGGGGCGAGCAGCGAGAGCAGGTAGCGGGAACCGACGAAGGTCTCCAGGCAGCCGCGGTTGCCGCAGCGGCAGACCGGCCCCGCCTCGTCCAGGGTGATGTGCCCGATCTCACCCGCGGTACCGCCCGGGCCGCGGTAGATCTGACCGTTCACCACCAGCCCGGCGCCGACCCCGCTGGCGACCTTGATGTAGGCGAGGTCGCTCAGCCCGCGGCCGGCGCCCCAGACCAGCTCGCCGAGCGCGCCCAGGTTGGCGTCGTTGTCCACGTGCACCGGCATGCCGAGCCGCTCGGCCAGCTCCCGGCCCGGGGCGATGCCCGTCCAGCCGGGCAGGATCGCGGTGGAGCCGAGCGCGCCGGTCTCCACGTCGATCGGGCCGGGCACGCCGAGGCCGACGCCGATCACCTTGTCGGAACGGAAGCCCGCCTGCGTCAGCAGCCGTTCGACCATCGCCTCGGCGCGGTCGAAGCCCTGCTGGGCGGAGACGTCGACGTCGATCGGGGCGCTCTCCTCGGCCAGCACCCGGTGGGCCAGGTTGCCGACCGCGACGCGCAGGTGGGTGTGGCCGAAGTCGATGCCGACCACGATGCCGGCGTCCCCGCTGAGCGAGACGCTGCGGGCGCGGCGGCCGCCGGAGGAGGTGTCGGCGACCACGACGGTGCCGCTCTCCTTCAACTCCCGCACGATGTTGGACACGGTGGCCGCGGACAGTCCGGTGCCGCGGGCGATCTCGGCCTGGGTCAGCGAGCCGGCCATCCGCACCGCGCGGAGCACCCGTTCCAGGTTCGCCCGGTGCAGCGACGACTGCGAGCCCGGTGTGTCCGTCGACATGATCCACCCTCCCAGGGCGGGGATCCCTCCGCCGGGCGTCCCCTTCAACTCCTGAAGGGTACGGCCCGGGGGCCCGGGCGGGGATCCCGGCTGCGGCGGGCGGGCGCGCAGGGGGGCGCGGACGGCGGCCGCCCGGCGCGGGCCGGCGAGCGGGGGCGCGGGCGTGGGGGCGGGGTGATCGGGGGGTGAAGGTGTTGCGCGGCCCGGACCTGCGGGGACGGGGAACCGCTGTCCTGGCGACGGCCGAAAACCACGCACCACTAACATGGTGCCACTTCTCACCCGTCCCATCGGGGCCGTGGACGGCACCGCCAGGGGGACGCATCCAGACATGACGGGGAATCAGATGGCAGGGGATCACCCTACGCCGGGTGCAGGCGAAACGCCCGGCAGCGGTCCGCAGGACAACCGGGGCGTCTCGTTCGGGCGCCCGCCGGGCGGCGGTGTCGATCCGGCCGCCGTCGCGGACCAGATGACGCAGCTCGACGGCGCCGCCGTCCCGGGGCAGGTCACCCCGGGCCCGGTCGCGCCCGCGGGCCCGCCGCCCGGCCAGCCGCCGGCACCGCCCGCGCAGCCGCCCGCGCAGCCGTCGGTCGGCAGCCCGGAGTACGCGGCGTACGCGCCGACCGCGCCCGGGTTCCCCAGCCAGGCCCCGCCGCCGCCCGGTGCCGCGCCGGTCGGCCCGTACGACCCGGTCCCCGGTGCCCCGTACGGCGCCCCGGACGCCGGGCAGGCCTACAACCCGGGCGGCTACAACTACCCGCAGCAGCCCGGGTACGGCTACCCCGTCGCGCCGGTCGCGCCCAAGCAGCGCAACCCGGTGATGCTGTGGGGCGGGATCATCGGCGGCGTGCTGGCGATCTCGATCGTGGTCGCCCTGGTCGTCCTGCTCAAGGACCCCAAGCCCGCCCCCGACCCGGGCCCGGACCCGGTCAGCACCGGCACCACCGACAACGGCGGGACCAGCAGCGGCCCCACCCCCGCCCCCGCTCCCAAGGGCGCCACCTTCAACGTCGCCTGGAGCGCCCCCAAGCCGGCCAACGCGGACAGCTCGAACCAGATGCTCGGCGTCTGGGGCACCGACAAGCTCGCGGTGCGCGTCGACAGCTCCGGGATCAGGGCCTTCAACCTGACCGACGGCAAGGAGGCGTGGACCATCGCCGCCCCGGCCGGCAGCAAGGAGCTGTGCACCGCCTCGTACGCCGCCAACTCCAAGGGCGTCGCCGCCGTCTCCTTCAACACCGGTGACAGCGACTGCTCCACCGTCGGCGCCATCGACCTGACCCAGGGCAAGCTGCTCTGGAGCGTCAAGGTCTCGGCCGACCGGATGTCCTCGCCGACCCTCAGCGTCACCGAGAACGTCGTCGCCGTCGGCGGCAACGCCGTCGCCGCCCTGAACATCGCCAACGGCCAGCCGGCCTGGCAGTACCAGCCGCGCGACAAGGACTGCGTCCTGCGCGGCAAGGCGGCCGGCGCCCAGATCGCGGTCAGCGACCGCTGCTACGGCACCAGCGGCCCGAAGTCGCAGCTGGTCATCGTCAACGCCGAGACCGGCAAGCCGGCCAGCACCCCGATCACCCTCACCGGCAACATCGAGGAGGTCGACTCGGTCGTCCAGGACAAGCCGCTGGTGCTGCTGATGGGCAACGGCCCGCAGGGCGACTACGTCCTGCCGTTCGACAAGGACAACAAGCCGGGCACCCAGATGTCCGTCAAGGAGCCCGGCGCGGACAGCCTGCGCCTCTCCGGCCAGAACGAGGCCCTCACCCGCAACGTGGTCAGCGGCACCACGCTGTACGTCCAGGTCAGCGGCGGCAAGCCGGGCATCAACGCCTACGACCTGAACACCGGCAAGCGGCTGTGGTCGGCCAACTCCGGTTCGACGAGCAACGACATGCGCCTGGTGGCCGGGACCGACAAGGACGGCAAGGTCCGCGCGATCGTCGACCAGGGCTACAACAAGCCGGCCCGGCTGGTGACGCTCTCGCCGACCGACGGCTCGATGTCCGACCTCGGCACCATGACGATGCCGAGCAGCATGGGCATCGGCAGCAGCACCTCCGAGTACCTGGTCTCGGACGACGGCGCCGCCGTCTACGCGTTCCGCCGCTACAGCGCCAGCGACGGGCCGCTGACCAAGTGGAAGAAGTGACGCCGGGGCGCCTCCGGAGCTGATCCCGGGGGCGTGACCCCTCGTCGCGGGCCGCGCTGCGACCGACACGGGCGGGGCGGGCACGGGCTGATCGCCCGGGCC
>NZ_JBHVEU010000444.1:0-7438 GCF_042802075.1 Kitasatospora sp. NPDC057518 | reverse complement strand
GAGACAGCCCCGAGGCCGCGCCCGGTGCCCCGGCCGGCTACTTGTCCAGGTGCGCCAGGAAGTCCAGCAGTGCCTCGGTGACCTCGGCCGGGCGCTCCTGCTGCGTCCAGTGGCCGGTGTCCGGCAGCCGGACGTGCCGGTGCAGCCGGGGCGTCAGGTGCGTCAGCAGGTACTGGACCGCCTCCGGGGCGATCATCGCGTTCACCAGGTCCCGCTCGCCGACCACGAACAGCGCGGGCACGTCGATCCGCTGGCCGACGAACGCCGTCATCAGCTCGCTGTTCCGGTCGATGTTGCGGTACCAGTTGAGGCCCCCGGTGAAGGCGTGCTCGCCGTGCCGGGCGTAGTCGGCGGCGAACACGTCGAGGTCCTCGTCGGTGAGCCAGTCCGGCAGGCTCTCCGGCTCCGGGACGGTGTCCAGCAGCTTCTTGCCCTCGGGGACGATCCACGGTCGCGGCTCACCGTCGGGCTGGATGCCGCAGAGGATGCGGCGCAGGCTGGACTTGACGTCGGCCGCCAGCTCGGCGTCGGCGCGGCCCGGCTCCTGGAAGTAGATCTGGTAGAAGCCCTCGCCGAAGTTCTCCCGGGCCGCGGACAGCGTGCCGGGCCCGGCCGGCAGCGGCGGCACGCTCAGCCCGGCCACCCCGCGCACCAGGTCCGGCCGCAGCGCCGCGGCGGCCCAGGCCACCGGCGCGCCCCAGTCGTGCCCGACCACGACGGCCTTCTCCTCGCCGAGCGCGGCGATCAGCGCCGTCACGTCGCCGACCAGGTGCAGCAGGGTGTAGGCGTCGATCCGCTCGGGCTGCTCGCTGCGGGCGTACCCGCGCTGGTCCGGCGCGACGACCCGGTAGCCGGCCTCGGCGAGCGGCGCGAACTGGTGGCGCCAGGAGTACCAGCTCTCCGGGAAGCCGTGCAGCAGCAGGACCAGCGGCCCCTCGCCCTGCTCCGCGTAGTGCAGCCGTACGCCGTTCACCACGACCTCGCCGTGCTTGATCGCGTCGTTCAACTCGCAACTCCCCATCCGGTGACAACATCCGTTCACTCCCGACCCTGCCCAGTCGGCCGCCCCCGGAACCCCGGCCGCCGAACGCGGCCGAGGCCGCCCCGGAACCCCGGGACGGCCTCGGCCTGACGTCGGCTGACGTGGCGTCAGTTCACGGTGTAGCTGTACGGGATCGCCGCGAGCACCGAACCGGTGGTGTTCAGGGCGTTGTTGGCGGTGGCCACGCCGGTCGGGCCGGACACCAGGTACAGCACGCCCTTGACGGTGCTGCCCTTCGGGCCGGTCGGGGTCAGCGTCACCTGGAGCGTGCCGGTGGCGCCGGGGGCGACGGTCACCGGGGTGGCGGCCGCGGCCGAGGCGTTCACCGAGGCGGCGTACGGGTCACCGGTGCTGGAGGTCAGCGCCGGGTCGAAGGCCTGGGTGTGCGCGGTGGCCGTGATGGTGGAGGTGCCGGCCGGCGCGCCGCCGGTGCCGAACGGGCCGATCTGCTGGACGAAGGTGCTCCAGGTGCCGGGGACGACCGGCTGCTCGGCGGTGCCGTTGTCGGTGACGACCGAGACGGTGGAGCCGTCCTGGGCCTTCTTCAGGTCGCCGAACAGGTCCGGCGAGCCGGTGGTGGCGCTCAGCTCGATCTGCGCCGGCGTCGAGGACGCCGCCACGGCCTTGAGCCGGTCGGTTCCCGGCGGCACCAGGAAGGACGGCACCGCGGAGCTGAGGCTCAGCGGCAGGGTGACGGTCGCCGAGGTGCCCTGCGGCACCAGCGGCACGTCCACCCGGCGGTCCAGCCGGCCGTCGGCCGCGATCCGCTGGGTCGCGACGGTGTTGTTGGTGTAGTTCACCTGGACGGTGACCGGCTTGCCGGCCGCCAGCTTGGTGCGGGCGTCGTTGGGCAGGCCGGCCGCGGTGGCCTGGTTCTGGTTGAACGCGATGGTGCCGGTGAAGTCCTGGGCGAGCTCCTGGCCGCTGACCGGGCCGAGCACGTTCAGGACGAACCGCCAGCGGCCGGCGGCCGGGTTGACGGCGGTGGCCGAGACGCCGTTGCCGGTGCCCGCCAGGTTGCCCTGGGCGTCGAACTGCCCGTTGCCCTCGATGTCGACCGGGGTGCCGTTCGGGCTGATCAGCGCGCCCTGCATGAGCAGCTTCGGGTCCTTGCCGACGGTCAGGCCGACCCGCAGGTCCTTCTGGCCCTTCGGGACGTCGAAGGCGTACGAGAAGCTCTGCGTCGGCGAGGCGCTGCGGCCGTTGCCACCGGTGATGGTGCCGGTGAAGGTGCCCTTGCCCTGGTTGACCGGGACGAGGCTGCGCAGCACGACCGGGACGCTGGTGGTGTTGCCGTTGGAGCCGGAGACCAGGACGGCCTCGCTGGAGTCGCCGCTGGTGGCCGGGGTGGTGAGCTGGACCTTGAGGGTCTTGGTCTGGCCCGGCTTCAGGTCGGTGGTGCCGGGGCTCACGGCGCCGGCCGGCACCGCGCGCTGGGTGGCGGTGCCGAGCTGGACGGCGCCGCTGTAGCCGGCCTGGCCGGCCGGGGTGTAGAGGACGGCGGTCCACTCGCCGGCCACCGGGTGCGGGACGTCCACCAGGCCGAAGTTGGCCGGGGTGGCGCCGCCCTGCGGACGGGTGTTGGTCTCGAAGCGGCCCGAGGGGTCGAGCAGCGTCATCCGGACCACCGGCCCGTTGGTGACCGGGTTGGGCGCGCCCTGCCAGGCGATCGAGGCCGCGAGGCGGTCGGCACCGGCCGGGACGGTGAACTTGACCTGCTTCTGCACCCAGTCCGCGCCGTTGGTCGCGTACTTGAAGGTGTCCTTCGAGGACGGGTCCAGCTGGACGGTCTGCCGGTTGCTCGACTGCGGCGCGAAGCCGCGGGTCGTGGCGCTCACCGTCTGGGTGCTGTCACTGGTGTTGGTGACGGACACCTCGGCGGTGTGGGTCGAGCCGGGGGCGCCGGCGATGTCGACCTGGCCGGTGTTGACCACGACGGTCTTCGCACCGTCGGTGCCGTCCCCGTCGTCGTAGCCGCGGGCGGCCTCGACGGCGGCGCGGACGTTCAGCAGGCCGGCGCCCTGCTCCTCGGCCGGCACGCCGAGGTCGGTGGCGGTGCCGGTGAGGAACTTCTTCACCAGCGCCGGGGCGGGCGAGTCGCCGCCGTGGGTGTCGCGGTAGGCCTGGATGACCAGGGCCGCGGCGCCGGTGACGAACGGGGCCGACTGGCTGGTGCCGCCGAACGGCTGGATCGGCGAGGGCTGCCCGTTGTAGCCCGTGCAGTCCGTGTACTTGCTGGTGTCGGGCGTGCACAGCGCCCAGTCCGACTCGCCCGGCGCGACCAGGTCGACGGTCCGGCCGGCCTGGGTGAAGCCGCCCGAGGAGAGCGCGGAGATGCGGCTGTTGCTCCAGGTCTTGTTGGAGAACTGGGAGGCCGCGTAACCGGTCTGCTGGTAGTTCTGGTTGTCCGTCGAGGCGCCGACCGCGATCACGGACGGGTCGGTGGCCGGGGTGCCGATCGTGCCGCTGAGGCCGGCGTCACCGGTGGAGACCGCCACGGTGACACCGGCCTTGACGGCCTGCTCGTTGAAGAGCGAGATGGTGTCGTGCGCGCCGCTGTCCGGGGTGACGTTGCCGCCGAAGGACTCGTTCAGCACGTCCACGTGGGCGACCCGCACCGCGTAGTCGATCGACTGGAGGATCGACGAGTTGGACATCATCTCGCCGCCGGCCTTCAGCGCGACCAGGTCGGCGTCCGGGGCGAGGCCGCGGATGCGGATGTTGCAGCCGGCCGGGAGCGGGTGCGAGGAGTTGACGAACTTGGAGACGTCGTAGACCTGGCGGCCCTGGGCGATGACCGCCGAGGCGTCGCCGAAGGCCTCGGCCGCGCCGGTCGGCGCGTCCCAGCCGTCGCCCGCGAAGTCCTGGTAGTCGACCACGGCGTGCGAGCCGTCGGCCCGGATGAAGTCCGGGTTGTTCGGGTCGAGGCCGTCCGCGATGTAGGCGACCTTGACGCCCTTGCCGGTGGCCAGGTCCTCAACGCCGGGCTTGCCGTTGCCGGTGACGGCCCGGGTCGAGTAGAGGCCCTCGGGCTCCAGCAGCGGCTTGGCCGGGTCGGCGGGGCAGACCGTGTTGGTCGCGTTCTCCTCCGCCCCCTGGCCGTTACTGCCCGAAACGGCCTGCGGAGCGGCGTCGGCCTTGGGCGCCTTGGCGGCGGCGGTGTCCTTGGCCGCCTTCGCCTTGGCGGCGGCCGGCGGGGCGACCTGGACCTGGGCGTCCGCCACCACGGAGGAGACGGCCGGGTCGGCCTGGAGCTGGGCCCGCAGGGCGGGGCTGACCGTGGCCGAGAAGGCGTTGCCGACCACGAAACTCTTGATATCGGTGCCGCCGCCGGCCTTGACCTTGTTCAGCAGCGGCGCCTGTGCGTCGGCGGTCTTCTGCTGCCGGGCGCCGAGGTGGCCGTGGTCGGCCGGGGCGTCCGCGATCTGGTCCTTCATGATGACGATCACCGGCACCGGGGACCCGTCCGTGGACGCCGCCTGGGCGTTCTGCGGTTCGGGGGCCGGGGCCGCGGTCGCGATGGTCCCGAGGCTCAGGACCATGGACGCGGCGGTCACCGTGACGGCGGCCGCTAGCTGGGTTTTCCGCCAGCCGATCATATAAATCCTCTCGTCAGATGGACAGCTGACGCATTCCAACGCACCTGAGAGGATCACGACAAGGGGGTAAATCCCCATCAGAAAGTAAAGTTGACCATCAATCAGTAAAATTCGGAGAGGAAATCGGGTCGAATCCGCATCTTTCAGCCGATCGGCCCTTGCCGGATCCGGACGGCCGGCACGGGAGAGCCCCGGCGGACTCCCTTCCCACGCCGCCGCCCGGCGAAACGGCCGCCACGGCGCCCGGGCGCCCCGCGACGGGAGCCGCCACGGGACGCCCGGCCCGGCCTCAGGCGCCGGCCAGCCGCTCCTGAGCGTCCGCCAGGTCCTCGGCGGTGGGCGCGTCGTCCTGGGTCAGCCGGTGGCGCCAGTAGCCGGTGAAGTCGATGTCCTCCTTCGGCACCCCCTGCTCCTCGATCAGGAGCCGGCGGACCTCCCGGACCGCCCCCGCCTCCCCGGCCAGCCAGACGAAGGGCTCACCCCCGGGCAGCACGCCGTCCCGGAACGCCTCGGTCAGCACGGTGCCCGGGGCCGCGCCGTCGCGGTACAGCCACTCCACCTCCAGCTCGGCGCGGCTCTCCAGCTCCTGGCGTTCCGCCTGGTCGGCGATCTCGATCCACACGTACGCCCGCACCCCCTCGGGCAGCACCCCGAGCAGCGTCGCGAGCGCCGGCAGCGCGGTCTCGTCGCCCGCCAGCAGCACCCAGTCGGCCTCCGTGGCGGCCTCGACGAAGGGGACCCGCGGGGCGTACAGCGCGGAGGGGCCGACCATCCCGAGCCGGTCCCCCGGCGCGGCCCGCTCCGCCCAGGCGGCGGCCGGGCCGGAGTCCCCGTGCAGCACGAAGTCGATCTCGACCAGCCGGGTGCCGGGCCGCCGACCGCGCAGGGTGAAGCTGCGCAGCAGCGGGCGCTCGGCCTCCGGGATCGCCAGGTAGGCCTGGTACCAGCCCATCGGGTCGTCCTGCCGGACCGGCAGCACCGGCTCGCGCTGCCCGGGGCGCGGGAAGCAGAGCTTCAGCTGCTGGTCCGGGGCGGTCCCGACGGCGTCGGGGAGTTCCTCGGCGGCGAAGGTGATCCGGGCGGTGCGCGGTGTGATCCGGCGGACCTCGACGACCTCGACGAAGGTGACGGGCAATGTCATCGCGAAACCCCTTCGGTTGGTAACCTTACGGCATAAAGAGTTGCCGTCGGAGCGATACTTTACGCCATAAGGAGATGTCGGATGACCGTCTACGCCGGGCAGGGCGACGCCCACCGCGCGCTCGCCCTGCTCTGGGGCGCGCCCGAGGAGCCGCGCGCCGGGCGCAGCGGCCCCAAGCCGGGTCTGAGCGTCGACGCGATCGTGTCCGCCGGAATCGCGGTGGCCGACGCCGAGGGCATGGCCGCGCTGTCGATGCGCGCCGTGGGCGAACGGCTCGGCCGCACCGCGATGGCGCTCTACACCTATGTGCCCGGCAAGGCCGAACTGCTCGACCTGATGCACGACCGGGCGCTCGCGGAACTCGCCACCGAACCCCCCTCGGGAGTTCCCGCCGAATTCCCCGGCGGACTCCCGGTGGCCGACGCCTGGCGGGAAGCCGTCACCGCCTGGGCCGAGGCCCTGTACGCCTGCTACCTGCGTCACCCCTGGGTGCTCCAGGTCTCACAGGCCCGCCCGGTCCTCGGCCCCGCCGAACTCGCCGCGATGGAGGCGCTGTTGCGCGCACTGCGGCCGGCCGGCCTGGCGCCGGCGCGGCTGCGCGGGGCGGTCGCCGCGCTCTGGCAGTTCGTCCGCGGCCTGGCCGCCACCACCGCCGACGCGCGCGGCGCGGCCGCCGCCACCGGGATCGCCGACGAGGACTGGTGGGCCACCCGCTCCGCCCGACTCGCCGAGCTGGCACCGGACTTCGCGGAACGCTTCCCCCTGCTCGTCGCCCTGCAGAGCACCGGCGGCGGTGCCCCCGAGGACGGCCACCGGGAGGCCTTCCGCGCCGGGCTCGCCGTGCTGCTCGACGGCATCGCGGCGGGGGCGCCCTCAGAGGGCGTTCGATACTGATTTAGGCCGCCGCAGGCGGTTTCGGGCGGAGGTATTGCCCGACTTTGTCGGGGCTGGCGGTCAGGCGGATGGTCATGGAGTTGACCATGGCCCAGTGGATCATTGAGCGCGACCGGTCCGGCAGTTCCTCGTAGTCGCGGTGGAGCCGCCGGTACCGGGACATGATCCCGAAGGTCTGCTCGACCCGCCAGCGGATCGGCTGGACGACGAAGCCCTTCTGCTCCTTGTCGCGGGCGACCACCTCGACGTCGATGGACAGGGCGGCGCCGTGCTTGACCACGGCGTTGTTGTAGCCGGCGTCCACCCACGCCTTGGTCACGGTGGGCCACCGGACGGCGAGGGTGTCCAGGACCTGTTTGCCTCCGGCGGAGTCCTGGACTCCGGCGGCGGTGACGATCAGCACCAGGAGCAGGCCCAGGGTGTCGGTGGCGATGTGGCGCTTGCGGCCCTTGACCCGTTTCCCGCCGTCGTAGCCCTGGCTGTCGGCCGGGGCGTTCGGCGAGGCCTTCACCGACTGGGCATCGATGATCGCCGCGCTCGGCAGGATCCGCCGGCCCTTCTTCGCCCTGAGCTGGTCACGGAGCGTGTCGTGGATCTGCTCGGCGGTGCCGTCGCCTTCCCACTCCTTGAAGTAGCCGTAAACCGTGGTGTGGGGCGGGAAGTCGTGCGGCAGGTAGCGCCAGGCGATGCCGGTCCGCGCGACGTAGAGGATCGCGTTGACCACTTCACGCAGTTCGGTGGTCGGCTCGCGCCCCTCGGCGC
>NZ_JBHVEU010000443.1:0-7472 GCF_042802075.1 Kitasatospora sp. NPDC057518 | reverse complement strand
CTCTTCAAGAGATCGGCCCCTCAGGCGTTTTCGCCTCCCTCGGTCAAACACGGCCTCGGTCGAACACCGCCTCAGCCGGACACGGCCTCAGCTGCGCACGCGCCCCCTCGTCCGCGTGTGCGCCCCCTCACACGCGCCCGCCAGGTCGGCTTTGCGGCGACCCCTGCCCTCAGAAGCTACCGACTAGTAACATCGTCGCCATGACCACTCCCACGATCGGCCAGATGCTCGACTCCACCGTGCCGATGGCGCACACCCTCAAGCTGGAGTACCTGGAGACCACCCCGGAGCGCGCCGTGCTCCGCCTCCCGGACCAGCCCGCGTACCACAACCACGTCGGCGGCCCGCACGCCGGCGCGATGTTCACGCTGGCCGAGTCCGCCAGCGGCTGCATCGTGCTCGCCGCCTTCGGCGACCAGCTGTCCCGGGCCGTGCCGCTCGCCGTGAACGCCGAGATCGCGTACAAGAAGCTGGCCATGGGCGAGGTCACCGCCACCGCACTGCTCGGCCGCCCGGCCGCCGAGGTCGTCGCCGAGCTGGACGCCGGCGGCCGCCCCGAGTTCCCGGTCACCGTCGAGATCACCCGCGCCGACGGAGCCGTCACCGGCGTGATGACGGTCACCTGGACCCTGCGCCCCAACTCCTGACCGCCACCCGGTCGGTGGCCCCGGGAGAACAGGCCCGGGGCCACCCGTACGATGACTGTCCGTGACGGCGGGCGTGACCTCACCGCCCGGCCGCTCGTTCTCGATTCACGTGCGAGCCAATCACGCGACCAAGCCCCAGGAACCCGTCCCCCGCGGCGCCCCGCGCGGCGTCGCCGGCGCCCGCCGCGGGATCGCCCGGCGGCTGCCCCGCCCCCGGGTCCTCGCGGCCGCCGGGGCCCTGCTCGCACAGCTCTGGGGATTCGGCGCCCCCGGTGCGTACGCGGCCACCGCCGACCCGGTACCGGACCCGGCCCGGCCCACCGTCCGCCGCGCCCTGCAGGCCGCACCGGCACTCGACCGGCCGGTGCTCGACAGGCCGGTGCTCGACGGACCCGCCCTCGACGGGCAGTCAGCCGAACGTCCCGTCGGGTCCGGACCGCCGGGCCGCTCCCCCGGGCCCGCCGGGGAGCCGACCGGCAACGGCCCCGCCGACGGGATCACCGGCGTCGCCGGAGCCGTCGGCGGCACCCTCCAGGAACGCATCCGGGCCGGCGGCCTGCCCCTGCCCGGCCAGCGGGCAGCCGTCCCCGACGCCTTCGCGCTCGCCTCCGGCCTGCTCGGCACCGTCCCCGCCCAGGCCCGGCCCGACGGCCCCCGCGCCTCCCGCGAGGGCGAACCCGCCGACCCGCCCTCCGCCACCCGGCACCGCGGCGGCGCCCTCTCCACCGTCCCCCGGCAGCGCGAGGCCGCGACGGAACCCCTGCTCCAGGAGGCGGCCACCGCCGTCGACGAGGGCGGACCCGCCGCCGAAGCCGGCAGCACGGCGGACTCCACCGCCACCCCCGCGCCGGACCATGGCAGCACGCCCGGGACGACGGCCATCGCCGACACCGCCACGGCGGCCGGCTCCGGAGACGGCTCCGCCACCGCGACCGCCGTCCTCGTCCCCATCGCCGCCGGACTCCTGCTCACCGGAGCGGCCATGTGCAAGCACCGCGGACTGCCACGCGGCCACTGAGCGGCCCCGGCCGCAGTGGACCGCCCCGTAAGGCATGGGGACGCTGCGCAGCCGCGAGAAGGCGGCGGGACACCTCCGGCCACCGGGCCCAGGGCCGGGCGGCAGCGCTCCGCCCCCGCCTAAGGCGTGGCCAGCTCCACGGCCAGCAGCGGGAGTTCGCGCCCCGGGATCGAACCGGACGGGACGGCGCCGATCCGGATGGCGCCCATCGCGAGGTAGAACGGCTCGGCGTTCGGATCGGATTCGATGACGAGCCGAGACAGGCCGAGTGCCACGGCCAGGCCCTTCGCCCGTTCGAACAGCGCGCGGCCGACGCCACGGCCGATCGACTCGGGCTCGATGAAGAGCAGGTCCAGCGACCCGGTCGGCGGCGCCCCGGAGAGCGAGACGAAGCCCAGGACCCGCCCGTCGTCCTCGGCCACCGCCGTGGCCGACCGCTCGATCACACCGGCGTCCACGGTCAGCTCCGCTCGACAGTCGGCCATGAACGCCTCGTCGTAGCCCCAGTACGCCTTGGACCGCAGCGCGATGCCGGTGAGCAGCGCGGCCTCCTCTGGCCGGGCCGGTCTGATCTCCATGACGCCCCCTCGGGTCGCTGGCCGGACGGCAGCGCCATTGTCGACCGCGACTCGGTCGTCGGCAAACGGTTTTACGGCCGGCGGAGCGGGTGCGGAGAAGCGGTGCGGAGAAGCACCCGCAGGACCGCCGAACCCCCTACCGCGACGAGCGGCCCGTCAGCGGAACACCCCCGGCGGCGGTTCCGGGGACGGGGCCGCCGTGGCGTCCGTCGCCGGGACGGCGCCGGCCGCGAAGTCGGTGAGGGCGCGGCCGTGTTCGACCCTGGCGTGGGCGGAGTCGGAGGCGGCACGGCGGGTGAGTTCGGCGATCGGCAGCGGGGTGTGGGCGGCGGCCAGGACGAGGTTGCCGAAGCGCTTGCCGCGCAGCACGGCGGGGTCGGCGATCAGGCAGAGCTCGGGGAAGACCGCGGCGAGGGTGGCGACCTGGGAGCGGGCGAAGGGCAGGGCGCCGCCGTCGGCGATGTTGGCGGCGTACCAGCCGCCGGGGGCGAGGGCGCGGGCGGCGAGGGTGGTGAACTCGACGGTGGTGCAGTGGGCCGGGGTGCGGGCCCCGGAGAAGACGTCGGTGATCACCAGATCGACGCTGTCCTCGGGGGTGCGTTCCAGCACGCCGCGGGCGTCCGCGCCGCGCACCTTGATCTGCCAGCCGCGTTCCAGGGGGAGTTCGGCGCGGACGAGTTCGGTGAGCGCGGTGTCGATCTCGGCGACCTGCTGGCGGGAGCGCGGCCGGGTCGCGGCGGTGTAGCGGGCGAGGGTGAGGGCGCCGCCGCCGAGGTGCAGGACGGTGAGCGGGCGGCCGGGCGGGGCGACCAGGTCGATCAGGTGGCCGAGCCGGCGCTGGTACTCGAAGCCGAGGCGGGTGGGGTCGGCGAGGTCGACGAGGGACTGCGGGGCGCCGTCGATCAGCAGCGACCAGGCGGCGGGGCGGTCGCGGTCGGGGCGCAGCTCGGCGAGGCCGGAGCCGACGGGGCGGCTGAGCGGGCCCTGGGCGTGGGTGCGTCCGCCCGGTCCGGTGGTGGCCTCGGGCTCCGGTCCGCGTGCGGCTCTGCTGCTTCGTCCCATGGCGGCCATTATCGCCGCCGCCGGGGGACGTCCGCTGGTCAGGGGCGTGCCACGGGGGCCCGGCCGGAGGTCGACTGGCCCAGCGGGGTCCGCGCGGCACGCCCGCTAGAACGGGCCGAGGCCGCCCGCGGTGAGTGTGCAGGCGGCCTCGCAGAGGGCGGATCGGAGGACCCAGGCGTCGGTGGGGCGGGCGGTGCGGCCGGTGCCGGAGGGCGGGATCACCCAGCGCGGGTCGGTGGCGGCGGGCAGCAGGGCGCCCGCGGTACAGGAGCTGCCGGGCAGGTGCCAGGTCTCCCAGGTGCCGGCCGGGACGAGGAAGGAGACGGTGCTGCCGTTGCGGCTCTGCAGGACGACTCCGCAGGCGCGGCGCAGTCTCAGGATGTCGACGGCCTCCAGGCCGTGCCGCAGGGCGACGGTCACGGTGTCGCAGGCGCTGACGACGGCGCCCTCCTCGGGGGCGGTGCGCTCGCGCCGGTGGCCGCCGCGGGGGAGGCGGCCGCCTTCGACCGGTCCCCGGCCGGAGAGCCGGTCGTCGGCGGGTTCGGGGAGCAGGGCGGGGGCCGCGCCGGCGAGCACTCCCCCGGGGACGGGTCGGTACTGCGGCAGTCCGGTGGCCATCATGGGCTCTCCTGTACCTCGTCGGGTCCGGAAGCACAGCCGTTGGGAGGGGCCACCCGGCTGGGACGGGCCGGGCGACGGCGTGGGCTTCTTCCTCGTACCAGGACAACGCGGGGGTCGTGGCGCAGGCCACGGGGCGCATTACAGCAAGGCATGGCATTTCATGGCGGATACCCCGCAACATCGCCCTTTTTACTCGGGATTGACACGATATGTCCCACCAACCGAATGTGTCCGCTCGGTGACTCCGAGTACTCTCGGCGCCATGGCAGCCACCCCACCGGCCGAGCCGAACCGTCCGTCCCCCAACGCCGTGATGCGCGCACTGCGCGGCGACCGCTCTCCCGGCGAGTTCGCCACGGCCGTCCGCAGGGCCGCCCGCGAGATCGGCGAGCACGTGTCCTGCGACGCCCGGTACGTCGGGCGGGTCGAGTCCGGTGAGATCCGCTGCCCCAACTACGCCTACGAGCGGGTGTTCCGGCACATGTGGCCGGACCGCGCGCTCACCGACCTCGGCTTCGCCCCCCGGACCTCCGTCCGCCGCCGCCCGGCGGACCGGTCCGTCGGGCGGAGCGAACCCCCTCCGCTCCACCCGACGTTCCCGCCCCCGCCCGCCCCGCGCTCACCTCTCTCCACTCAACTCCCGTACGCTGCCTCGCCGTACACGGATCCAGCCGCACCGGACGGGCCTCCGTGGCCGAGCCGCGGGACGGTGCCCAGGGGGCCCGATGGATCGCCCAATCTCGACGAGGAGAACGACGACGTGCGTCGCCGTACGTTCCTGGCCGGCGGCACCACCGCGCTGGCCTCCGTGATCGGCATCGACCGACCGGCCTCGGCGGCCGGCCGGCAGGCCGGCGCCGACGGCGCCCCCGGTGCGCTCGCCGGCCAAGGCGCCTTCCCCGGTGCGGAGTTCACCGCGCCGTCGCTGCTCGGCGGCGAACCGCTGGTGCCCGGCCGGCCCGGGCCGGTGGGGCCGCTGCGCCGGGTCGGCGCCGCCGAGGTGCTCGGCGTGGAACAGGCCGTCCGGGAGATCCGGCTGGCCGACGACGCGCACGGCGCCGACGCCCTGTACGAGCTCGCCGGGCGGTCGCTGCGCAACGCGTACGTACTGCTCAACGAGTGCGAGTACAGCCCGGAGACGGAACGCCGGCTGCAGACCGGGGCGGGCGAACTCGCCATCTCCGTCGGCTGGTTGGCCCACGACTCGAACCGGCTCGCGGACGCCCGCTCGTTCTACTCCGAGGCGCTCGCCACCGCCCGGATGGCCGGGGACTCCGCCCTGGAGGCGCACGTCTTCTGCAACAGCGCCTTCCTGGCCAGGGACGCCGGCCGCCCGCGCGAGGCGCTGCGCGCCGCCCAGGCCGGGCAGGTCGCCGCCCGGGGCCTGGGCTCCGAGCGGCTGCTCGCCCTGCTGGCCATGCGCGAGGCCGGCGCCTGGGCGCTGCTCCAGGACCGCGTCTCCTGCGAGCGCGCGCTCGGCCGGGCGTACGCCCTGTTCGACCGGGGCCCCGGCGGGCGGGACCCGGAGTGGATGTCCTTCTTCGGCGAGGCCGAGATCGCCGGCCTCCAGTCGCAGTGCTGGTCGGCGCTCGGCGACTGGGACCGCGCCAGCGAGCAGGCCGGGCTGGCGATAGCGCTCCAGAAGCCGCACTTCGTCCGCAACCGGGTGCTGTACACCGCCGAGCTGGCCCACGACCGGCTCGGCCGCGGGGACCTGGCGGGGGCGGCGCACCACGGCTCGGCCGCCGTCGCGCTGTTCGGCGCCGTCCGCTCGGCCCGGATCCGGAGCATGCTCGCGGACACCGCCGGGCGGCTGCGCCCGCACGTCGCGGTGCCCGAGGTGCGCCGGTTCCTGACCGACTACGACCGGGCGGCGGCCGCCTGAGCCCCGCCGCCCGGCTTGGCCGCGACGGGCCCCGGAGCCGCCCGGCACAGCCGGCTCAGTGCCCGGCGGCCAGGCCCTCCAGGTGGGACAGGTCGTTCCAGACCTCCACCGCCGGGGCGCCGTACTCCCAGGACAGCACGCACAGCGCGGCCGTACCGAGCTTGAACCGCTGGGCGTACTCGGGCGGCAGGCCCAGCCAGCGGGCGGTGAGGATGCGCAGCAGGTGGCCGTGGGCGAACAGGATCACGTCCCGGTCGGCGCAGTGCATCACGGTGGTGTCCGGGGCGGGGACGCCGTGCTCCTCGTTGAGGCCGGCCAGGAAGGCGTCCACCCGGGCGGCCACCTCGGAGAGCTTCTCGCCGCCGGGCACCCCGTCGCGCCAGATCAGCCAGCCGGGCTGGTCACTGGAGCGGATGTCCGCGCCGGTGCGGCCCTCGTACCGGCCGTAGTCCCACTCCATCAGCTCCGGACGCTCCACCGCGCGGTCGCCGAAGCCGGCCAGCTCGCAGGTCTCCTTGGCCCGGCCGAGCGGGCTGGTGTAGACGAGCGCGTCCGGCAGCCCGTTCCAGGGGGCCTTGGCGAGGCGGGCGCCGAGGGCCCGGGCCATCGCCCGGCCCTCCTCGGTCAGCGGGATGTCGGTGCGGCCGGTGTGGCGGCCGGTGGCGGACCACTCGGTCTCGCCGTGGCGGACCAGCACGATGCGGGCGGGCATGGGGACTCCTAGCGACGGGGCGGTGGCAACGGTCGGTCGGTCTCACCATTGAGCACCGGGCTCCATGATCCCCCACCCGGGCGGCGACCACGATCGAGGGGCCCGTCCCGGCGGCCGCGGGACCGGAGGCGGCAGGTGTCCGGTTCCGGCCGCGGCCCGGGGGCGGCGGGCGTCCGGTTCCGGCCGCGGACCGCCTCTCCAACGGCCGGTCCGCACCGCGTTGTCGGACCCGGATGCGACACTGGGCCGCACCATGAACGTCTCGACGAACGTCCCGCCGCGCGGGCCCGCTGAGCCGCTCGCCCAGCGGCTCGCGGAGCTGCGCGGACCGGCCCCGCAGCGCAGTCTGAACGCCCGCTCCCTCGCCGCGCTGGCCGCCAACCCGGGCTGCCACCGCCGCGCCGTGCTCGACGCGGCCGGGGTGGACAAGTCGGTGCTGGCGGCCCGGCTCGGCCGCCCGGCCCCCTTCGGCCAGTCCCCCTTCGCCATCGCCCGCGGCGTGATCTTCGAGTCCCGGCTGAAGGCCGACGGCTACGCCCCGCTGCTGGAGCCGCTCCGCCACCACCTGGGCCTCCCGGCGGACGGGCACGCCCCGCTCCTGGTGCCGGACCTGCTGCACCGCTCGGGCCCGGCCGTGCGCGCCGACCGGACGGCCGAGGCGCTGGCCCTGGCCGCCGCCGACCCGGAGGCCTGGACGCTGCTGGACCACCCGATGCTGCGCCTGGGGGTGGCCGGCAGCACCGCCTACCTGGAGCCGGACGCGCTGGTGGTGCACGGCGGGCGGTGCACCGTGGTCGAGATCAAGTCCTTCCCGGTGCTGGACGGCGGCGCCGACCCGGCCAAGGTCGGCGCCGCCGCCCGGCAGGCCGCCGTGTACGTGCTGGCGCTCCAGCAGCTCGCCGCCGCGGCGGCCGGGCAGCCGCTCGCCGAGGACCCGTACACCTGTCTC
>NZ_JBHVEU010000442.1:0-7472 GCF_042802075.1 Kitasatospora sp. NPDC057518 | reverse complement strand
GGCACCGATCGGTGCCGGGCGCCCGCCGGATCGTGCGTGGTGGCTACTCCTTGCGGAGCATCGCGTCGACCACCCGGGCGGAGGCCTTGCCGTCGTCCAGGTCGCAGTAGGCCTCGCGGAACGCGGCGGCCCGGTCCGCGTACTTCGCCGCGACCTCGTCCACCCGGCCGAGCACCGAGAGGAGCTCCTCGGAGGTGGCCGGCATCGGGCCGGGTGCCTCGGCCTCGAAGTTCAGGCTGAAGCCGCGCAGGTTGTCCCGGTAGTGCTCCAGGTCGTGGGTGAAGAACACGATCGGCTTGCCGGTCGACGCGAAGTCGAACGCGCTCGCCGAGTAGTCGGTCACCAGGACGTCGGCGATCAGCAGCAGCTCCGCCATGTCGGGGTAGGTGCCGACGTCCCAGATGTAGCCGTTGCCGGCGCCCGGGATCTGGCCGCACATCAGGTGGTGCCGGCGCACCAGCAGCACCTGGTCGTCGCCGAGCGCGGCCCTGGCCGCCGCCAGGTCGATCCGCAGGTCGATCTGATAGCCGCCCTGCGGCCGGCGCCGGTCCTCGCGCCAGGTCGGCGCGTACAGCACGACCTTCTTGCCCTCGGGCAGGCCGAGCCGCTCCCGGACCTGCTCGGCGGTCTTCTCCCGGTCGGTCGCGAACAGCAGGTCGTTGCGGGGCGAACCGCTCTCCAGGATCTCGCCCTTGAAGTCGAAGGCGCGCCGCAGGACCGGGGCCGACCAGCGGTTGCCGGCCACCAGCAGGCTCCAGTTCGGGACTTCCCGGGCCAGGCTCTTGAGGTACTTGGAGTCGGTGAACCAGACCTTCTCGAAGTCGAAGCCGATCTGCTTCAGCGGGGTGCCGTGCCAGGTCTGGACGACCACCTGGTCGGGGCGGCGGACGAAGAAGTCGGGCAGGTGGGTGCTGGCCACGACGTACTTGGCGGTGGCCAGCGCCTCGTACCACTCCGGGCTGCGGTACCGGAGCGCGGTCGCGCTCTGCGGCAGCTCGGCCTGCATGTCGTCGTTGCCCCACAGGTGCTCCAGCGACAGGCCGCGGCGGACCAGCTCCTCGTGCACCGCCCGGGGCGAGCCGGAGTACGTGCCGTACTTGCCCGTGTGGTACAGCACCGTGTCGCGCACCGGCAGCCGGCGGGCGGCCGGGTAGTCCACGCTCTGCAGCTGGCGCTGGCGGTAGCCGGCCCGCTCCTCGGGCAGCAGCACCGAGTGCGACTCCAACGACAGGGCGTCGTGGTCGCGGCGCTCCAGCACTATCCGCTTGCCGCGGGACTCCACCTCGACCGGCAGGACGTCGAAGCAGTCCGGGGTCACCAGCGCGGCGGCGTCCGGCAGTTCGGGCACCGGCACGCCGACCGGGCGGAAGACGACGTTCCAGGTGCCCCGGGAGAGCGGCACCCGGCCGGCGAAGGAGGCCGTCGGCACGGCGGGCAGTGCGGTGCGGAAGCGGCCGTCGGAGATCTCCACCGGGTAGGCATGCTCCTCCTCGCGCCACTCGTGACGGACCACCAGCTCCCAGCGGTGCGCGCCGGGCAGCGGGAACGAGCCGCTCAGCAGGAAGCCGTCGGCGCCGCGCGAGGACACCTCGTCCACCAGCGGCTGGAGCACCTGGTCGGTGAACTGGAGGTGCCCGTGGGGGGAGGGCTTGGAGTAGAGCGCCCGGCGCTCGGCGACCGGGGCCTGCGGGTTCAGTGCCAGGTGCAGCCGCTCGGGCGCGTTGCGGTCGTCCCAGGCCAGCTGGACGGTGCTGCCGTCGGCGAGCAGCAGCGCGCCGTCCCAGTGGTCGCGGCTGCGCTCGGCGGCCACCGGGTCCAGCTCGGCCCAGGCCTCGCGGACGGCGGTCAGCTCGGCGACCGGGAAGGCCGCGGTGAACGGCTGGAGCGAGCCGACCGGAGCGCCCAGCTCCAGCGGGAACGTCAGGTGGCGGTCCGACTCGGTGTGGGTGAGCCGCAGCCGCGCCCCGGCGAAGCTCGGGCCGGAGCGGGCCGCGCCCGAGACCTCCAGCCGGTCGCCGTGGGCGGCCAGGCCGGTCACCCGGGCCTTGACCGTCTCCACCCGGAGGTAGACGAAGTTGTCCCGGATCCACGGCACGATCCGCACGTCCGGCTCGACCCAGTGCGACGGGAGGTACAGCGCGCTGTCGCTCCACCCGGCCGAGATCCGGCCCTTGTAGACCCCGCCCTTGCCCGCGCCGGCCACCAGGAGGCGCCAGTTGCCGTCCTTCCACTGGCCGCGGTGCTTCAGCTTCTTCGGGTCTATGGCCACGGTGAAGCCGGACCAGTCGCAGCTGTACAGGTCGTGGTGGCAGCTCGCGGTGGCCTCGGGGCTGTACGTCGTCCGCATCGGCACCGCGATGACCCGGCGGCCCTTGGCCTCGCGCAGCACCAGGGTGCGGACCATGTCGTGCTTGCCGGCCGCGCCCAGCTGCTCCGGATACGCGTGCCCGGTCAGCCGGAGCTTCCCGTCCTCCCAGGTGCTGCGGTACAGCCGGCTGCGGATCACCAGCGAGTTGTCCAGCTTGAGCACCCCGGCCGGCACGCTCTTGCGCCCGCCGCGCAGGAACGGGTAGTCGGCGTACGGGCGCAGCAGGCCGCGGGCCTGGACACCGCCGCCGCTCTCGCGCTCGTACGTGATCTGCTCGACCAGCTCGTCCATCCGGCCGGACAGGGTCAGGTGGTACTTCAGCCGCAGCGGTGCGCGCAGCCGGGCGACGTGCTCGGCGCCGATCGACCGGAGCAGCCGGCCGACGTGCTGGAGGTAGGCGTCCCGGTACTCCTTGTCCCCTTCGACGAGGGACGAGAAGAACATCGGGATCTCCTCGACGAGGGTGTTCTCGTCGTAGGAGCGCAGGTACTCGGCGAAGCGCGGCTCGGTCTGCTTCGTCAGCCAGGCGCGGACCAGCTCGACCGAGGCGACCCGGTCGATCAGGCCCCTGGGGTTGGTGCGCATCTGCGTGATCGACATCTCGCCGACCTCGCGCTCGCGCCAGTGGTAGATCGGCTCGGAGAGCACGTCCACGCTCTTGGCCAGGTAGTGGTGCGGCACGCTGACCGGCGCGTCCTCGTAGAGGATGCCCTCGGGGTAGAGCAGGCCGGCCGCGTCGAAGAACGAGCGGCGGTACACCTTGTTCCACGCGGTGCGGTCGGTGACCAGCGCCGGGATCTCGGTGATGTGGGTCTTGAGCCTGGTCTCCTTGAACGGCTTCAGGTGGCCGCCGGACTGGTAGTAGCCCACGGCGCGGAAGCGCAGCACGTTGCCGGTGCAGAAGTCCGAGCCGGTCTCGTCCAGCGTGTTGATCATCAGCTCGTACGCGCTCGGCGGCATCGAGTCGTCGCTGTCCACGAAGCACAGGAACTCGGAGTCCGGGTCGATGTGCCGGATGCCGGTGTTGCGGGCCGCGCCGAGGCCCTTGTTCACCTGTCGGACCAGCCGGAACCGGGAGTCCTGGGCCGCGTACGCCTCGGCGAGCGCCGCGCTGCCGTCCTTCGAACCGTCGTCGACCATGACGCACTCGAAGTCCGTGAAGGTCTGGGCGGCGATCGAGTCGAGGCATTCGACGAGGTAGCGCTCGACGTTGTAGATCGGGACGACGATGGAGAGGCGGGGAGCCATCGGCTACGCAGGCCTTTCTCTGGAGGAGCGTGGCAGCCCGTACGGGGTCTGACCGCACTTGGATCGGTGCGTACGTGCGCCCCCGATCCTACCTCCGGGGACCTCGCCCACCCGGGGACCACTACGCTGGGTCCGTGTCCCGTTTCAGCGTGATCGTCCCCGTGTACCAGGTCCAGGACTACCTCGCCGAGTGCCTCGATTCGGTGCTCGGCCAGGACGGCCCGGACGTCGAACTGATCGCGGTGGACGACCGCTCCCCGGACGGCTGCGGCGCGATCCTGGACGGGGCCGCCGCCGCCGACGCCCGGGTCCGGGTGCTGCACCTGCCGGAGAACGTCGGCCTCGGCCGGGCCCGCAACGCCGGCCTGGAGGTCGCCACCGGGGACTACGTGGTCTTCCTCGACAGCGACGACACGCTGACCCCCGGATTGCTGAAGAGCATCGACGAGCGGCTCACCGCCACGGGTGACCCGGACATCCTGGTTTACGACTACGCCCGCACCTACGCCGACGGCCGGATCACCCGGGCCGCCTCCGCGCACGTCTTCGGCGCCGCCTCCCCGGACGTCTTCGACCTCGACGCCCGCCCCGACCTGCTCGACCTGCTCCAGGTCGTCTGGAACAAGGCCTACCGCCGCGACTTCGTCACCGAGCAGCGGCTGGTCTTCCCGGCCGGCTACTACGAGGACACCCCCTGGACGTACCCGGCGCTGCTCGCCGCCGCCCGGATCACCCTGCTCGACCAGGTCGGCGTGCACTACCGCCAGCGCCAGGAGGGCGGCAACATCCTGGCCACCGCCAGCCGCAAGCACTTCGACGTGTTCGCCCAGTACGACCTGGTCTTCGCCTTCCTCGACGGCCGCCCCGACCTGGACCGCTGGCGCCCGGTCGTCTACGGCCGGATGCTGCACCACCTCAACACCGTGGTCTCCAAGCCCGGCCGGGTCCCGCCCGGCGACCGCCGCGAGTACTTCCGCCGGGCCGCCGAGCACTGCGCCCGGCTGCGGCCGGCCGGCTACCGGCCGCCGGCCGGGGTGGACGGCGTGCGCACCGAGCTGCTCAGCCACGGCCGCTACGGCGCCTACCAGGCCGTCCGGGCCCTCGCCAAGGCCCGGCGACTCGTCAAGCGCTGAGCGCGAACTGACGCCCGTTCGGGGGACGGACCGGCTATAACCGGTAGGTGGACTTCCTGACCCGCCTGCCGGTCGTCGGCCCGCTCGTGGCCCGGGTGCTGCGCAGCCGCCCGTACCGGGTGTACGAGTACTTCTCCGCCGCCCGGGGCAACCGGCTGGCCGGCGCCGTCACCTTCTTCGGCTTCCTCGCGCTCTTCCCGCTGCTCACGGTGGGCCTGGCGGTCGCCGCCGCGACGCTGAGCGACAGCCGGGTCCACGAGCTGCAGGAGCACATCTCCGACCAGCTGCCGGGGCTCTCGGACGCGCTCAACCTGCCCGCCCTGGTGGCCAACGCGGGCACCGTCGGGCTGGTCGGCGGGGCGCTGCTGCTGGTCTCCGGCCTCGGCTGGGTGGACACCATGCGTACCTCGATCCGCGACCTGTGGCAGCTGCCCCAGGAGGAGGGCAACCCGGTCCTGCGCAAGGGGTGGGACGTGGCGGTGCTGGCCGGCCTCGGCCTGGTGTCGCTGTTCTCGCTGGCCACCTCCGCCGCCGGCACCACGCTCGCCGGCCGGATCGCCGACGCGATCGGCCTCAACAGCGGGTACCTGCTGACCGCGGTCGGCGTGCTGATCGCCATAGCGTGCGACATGCTGCTCTTCGCCTACCTGCTGGCGCCCTTCCCCGGGATCACCGACCAGCGCCGGCGGGACCTGGTGCAGGCCGCGCTGATCGGCTCGGTCGGCTTCGAGCTGCTGAAGTTGCTGCTCGCCTCCTACCTGGGCTCGGTCGCCGGACGGAGCCTGTACGGGGCGTTCGCCACCCCGGTGGCGCTGCTGCTGTGGATCAACTTCGTCTCCCGGCTGCTGATGTACTGCGTGGCCTGGACGGCGACGGCCGACCCGGTGGCCGCCCGGGACCGGACCAGGGCGCACGGGCGGGCGCTGCTGGAGGCGGCCGACGAGGCGGAGGCGGCGGCGGAGGCGGACGCGGCGGAGCGGGCCGCCCGGTCCGAGCAACGGAAGAAGGAGAAGGAGCAGGAGAACGGGGAGGGCGAGGACGAGGGCGAGGGGAGGGCCCGGCCCCGGGACTGAGGCCGAGCCCTCCCACCCGTCGGCGGGTCAGCCGGCGGAGCGGCGCCGCAGCAGCACCAGCGAGCCGTACCCGGCCGCGGCCCCGGCCAGCACCACGGCCGACCAGCCGCCGAGGCCGAGCCCGCCGCGGGTGCCCATCGCCGCCGTCGGGGCGGTGGTGGCCGCGGGGTGCGGCGGCGGTGCGGGCGTGCCCTCGGCGCCGCCGGCCTGGCCGGTCGGCTCGGCGCCGGCGGGCGGGAGCTCGTCGACCAGCCTGCCGACCGGCTGGACCTTGCCGGCTGCGGCGAAGCCCCAGTCCAGCAGGGCGGCCGTCTCGTCGTACACCCGCTGGTAGCTGGCCGGGTGCATCACCGTCACCAGCAGGGTGCGGCCGTCGCGCTCGGCGGCGCCGACGAAGGTCGAGCCGGCGTTGGTGGTGGTGCCGTTCTTCACCCCGATCAGGCCGGGGTACTTGCCCAGCAGCCGGTCGGTGTTGGCGATCCCGAAGCTGCCGCGCTGGCCGGTGTTCCGGTCGACGGCGCCCGGGAACATCGCGTCCCGGGTGGCGCAGTACGTCCGGAAGTCCGCGTTGCGCAGGCCGGCCCGGGCGAACAGCGACAGGTCGTAGGCCGAGGAGACCTGGCCGTCCATGTCGTAGCCGTCCGGGGAGATCACCCTGGTGTCCCGGGCCTGGAGCGCGTCGGCGCGCGCCTGCATCTCGGTGACGGTCTGCTGGACGCCGCCGTTCATGTGCGACAGGACGTGCACCGCGTCGTTGCCGGAGCTCAGGAACACCCCGCGCCACAGGTCCTCGACCCGGTAGTCCAGGTTCTCCTTGATGCCGACCAGGCTGCTGCCGGGGCCGATCCCCTGGATCTCCTCGTCGGCCACCCGGTGCACCGCGTTGCGGTCGAACTTGGGCAGCACGGTGTCCGCGAAGAGGATCTTCAGGGTGCTCGCCGGGGGCAGCCGCAGGTGCGGGTTGCTGGCCGCCAGCACGTCGCCCGACGCCGCGTCGGAGACTATCCAGGACTGGCCGGTGAGGTCGGAGGGCAGCGGCGGGGCACCCGCCATCGGGGCGACCTGGACCCCGGGGAGCCCGAGCCGCTCGCCGCCGACCGCGGCCGACGGGGGCGGCTGCTGCGGGGTCGCGCCCGCCGGGGCGGCGAGCAGGACCGGGAGGGCCGCGGTGACCGCGGCGCACAGGCGCGCGAACGTGAGTCGGGGTGTGGGCACCAGCTGACCGTACCCACTCGGGGCTCCCGCTGCCCTCCCCCCGGAGCCCGTCCTCCGCAGGAGGGGCCCGCCGTACGCCGATCGGCGGCCCGCGCATACTGGGGACGCACACCGCCTTCACAAGCCGAGGACCCCCATGAAGCTCAGCCGTCGCACTTCCTGGTTCCTGACCGCCTTCGGGGTCTGGTCGATCATCATCTGGACGACCTTCGTGAAGAACCTCTGGAAGGACTCCGGCGGCCAGGCCTTCACCAACGGCGACCACTCCCAGCCCACCGCCTTCTTCTGGGTCCACCTCCTCCTCGCCGTCACCTCCTTCGCCCTCGGCATCGCGGTCGGCGCCATCGGCCTGCGCGGCCTGCGCGCCACCCGCCGCACCCCGGCCACCGACTGACCCGGAGGACGGCAACGCGGAGGCCCCCGCCCGATCCGAGG
>NZ_JBHVEU010000441.1:0-7486 GCF_042802075.1 Kitasatospora sp. NPDC057518 | reverse complement strand
GCCCCGGACCCCCGGGGCGGGCGGCCTCTTCGGTGTCCGCGTCCCAGGCGTCCGGGCGCCTCAGACGCCCGCGGCCGACACCGGTTCGGGCCTCGGCGCCGGTTCGCGCGGGCCCGGGGCGGGGGCCGGGAAGCGGCGGTCCAGCGCCCGGACCACCCGGCGGCCGAGGCGCTGGAACGGGATCTCGACCAGCCGGTACGACAGGTACGAGAGCACCACGAGCGCCCCCAGGTAGCCGAGGGTGAGCGCGGCCTGCCCCGTCGGCCCGACGATCGGCGGGTAGCCCTGGAGCCTCCAGCCGACGAAGTACATCAGCGGCCCGTGCAGCAGGTAGACCGAGAAGCTGATCGTGCCGAGCCCGCTCAGCCAGCGCGGGAAGCGGCGGCGGCGCAGCAGCATGGCCGCCGCGAACAGGGCCCAGGCGGCCAGGTAGGCGAGGGAGAAGGACTGCCACGAAGGGGTCCAGGTGTGCCAGAGCGCGGTGTCCCGGTTGTACAGGTAGCCGACCGTGACGCCGGCGACGACCACGAAGGCGCAGCAGAGCAGGGCCGGGAGCCGGTCGAGCAGGCCGTGCTCCAGCCGGTACAGCACGGTGCCGGCGAACATCGTCGCGAAGATCAGCATGGTCTCGAAGCCGGTGCTCCGGTTGTTCACCGTGATCAGGACCAGGCCCAGGCCGCCGAGCAGCAGCGCGCCCCAACGGGTCAGGTCCGGACGGGCGGTGGCGATGCACGCCATCGCCATCAGCACCACGATCCCGGCCACCGCCACCAGGTGCCTGGTGGCCGCCAGGTCCACCGAGATCCCGCCGATCGGCAGCCAGGTGCCGAGCACCAGGGCGACGGACGCGAAGCCGACCGCGATCGGCGCGCTGTTCCGGTGCCACCCCCGCACGAACAGCGCGCACACGAAGTAGTAGAAGACCATCTCGTAGGTGAGCGACCACATCACGCCGATGGCACTGGGCACCCCCACCAGGTCCTGGAGCAGCAGGCCGTTGGCGGCGAGCGACAGCACCGGGTGGTCGAAGGGGAAGCTCTGGACGATCTGGCCGCCGCGGGGCAGCACCAGCAGGCTCACCACGATCGTGACGGCCACCGCGGGGTAGATGCGGAAGAGCCGCCCGGTCCAGAACGCCCGGACGTCGCCGCGCCGTTCCAGCGACGCCGGGATGATGTACCCGCTGACCAGGAAGAACAGCATCACGCCGAAGAAGCCGAGGTCCAGCTGGCGCGGCACCCGGTCCGCGTGGGGGATCTTGCCGAGCAGTCCGAAGTGGTGCATGGCGACGGCGAGGGCGGCGACGCCGCGCAGCGCGTCGAGCCAGCCGAGCCTGGCGGAGGCGGGCGGTTCCGGCGGCGACTTCGACGGCTCCGGCGGTGACGCCGGGGCCGACCTGGGCTTCACGAGCTTCACAGGCGGAGGCTAGCCGAGCAGGTCCGGCCGGACGGCGCGCAAGCCGTCCGGCACCCTTCCGGCGGTGCGTTCGCATCCGGAGAACGGACGTTCACCGGCACATCCGTGCACATCGGGTACACATGGACGGTGACATCCCAGCTCTTCCCGACCGACGTCCAGCAGTCGCTGGACCTCGTCGGCATCTTCGTCTTCGCCCTCTCCGGGGGCCTGCTCGCCGTCCGCAAGAACATGGACATCTTCGGCATCTGTGTGCTGGCGGAGGTCACCGCCCTCGGCGGCGGCGTGATGCGCGACCTGGTGATCGGCGCGACGCCGGTCGCCGCGTTCACCAACCTCGGCTACTTCGTGACCCCGCTGGGCGCCGCCCTGGTGGTGTTCTTCCTGCACCCGGAGGTCGAGCGGATCAACCGGGCGGTGCAGACCCTGGACGCCCTCGGGCTCGGGCTGTTCTGCGTGACCGGCACCGCCAAGGCCCACGACTTCGGCCTCGGCGCCGTCGCCGCGATCGCGCTCGGCATGGTGACCGCGGCCGGCGGCGGCGTGATCCGCGACATACTCGCCGGGGAGATCCCCTCGCTGCTGCGCTGGGACCGGGAGATCTACGCCGTCCCGGCCCTGGTCGGCGCCACCGTCGTCGCCCTGCTGATCGCCACCGACCGGCTCACCGGCGTGACCGGCACCGCCGCCGCGCTCACCGCCTTCGGACTGCGGATGCTCGCCCTGAAGTACGGCTGGCGTGCCCCGCGGGCCTGGCACCGCAACGGTTCTCGCACCAGCGAGGAGTAGGCGAGCCGCCGTACGCGAGCGAGATCGCCTCGGCCGTGCAGAGCAGTTCCGGCACCATCCTGGCCAGTTCGGCCGGCGGAACCTCGCTCGCCGGGGCGCTCAGCGCGCAGGCCGCGACCGTCCGCCCGCCGCTGCCCGCGACCGGCGCGGCCACGCAGGTCACCGGCTCCCGGTGCTCGCGCGACTCGGCCGCCCAGCCCCGGCGGCGCACCGCCGCCAGCTCGGGCTCCGCGCGGGCGTCGTCCGCGGACAGCCCGGCGAGCAGCACCCGGCCGACCGCCGTCCCGTCGACCGGGGCCCGGCGCCCGATCCGGGACGGCTCCGCGCCCGGCGGCCCGGCCACCTCGTCCAGGTAGAGCACCTCGCCGTCGTGCAGCACGGCGAGCCGGACGGTGTAGCCGCAGCGGGCGTTGAGCGCGGCCAGGTACGGCGCGGCGACCTGCCGGACGTCGAAGTCCTCCAGCGCGCGGTGGGCCAGCGAGAGCACCCGGCCGCCGATCCGGTAGCGCAGGTCCGGCTGGCGGCGGGCGAAGCCGTGCTCCTCCAGGGTGCGCAGCAGCCGCAGGGCGGTGGACTTGTGCACCCCGAGGCTGCTCGCGGCCTGCTCCAGCGAGAGCGGTGCGTCGCCGAGCGCGTCGAGCAGGGTCAGCGCGCGGTCGACCGACTGCGACATGGCGTTCCCCGTGGATCCGGCTGACTGGTGGCGTCAGGCTAACCGCTGGGTGGCTCAGTGGTACAAACCAGTACCGGACGCGGCCGTCCGGCCGTGGTGCGTCCGGCCCGTGCGGGCGGTGGCTGGATCGGTGCCCCGGGCCGGAACCCCGCCCCGTGCGGCGCTCTACAATCGGATGGTTATGCCATACCTGGACCATGCGGCGACCACGCCGATGCTGCCCGAGGCGATCGCCGCGATGACGGCGCACCTGGGGGTGGTCGGCAACGCCTCGGCCCTGCACGCGGCCGGCCGCCGGGCCCGCCGGGTGGTCGAGGAGTCCCGGGAGTCGCTGGCCGAGTCGCTGGGCGCCCGCCCCAGCGAGATCGTGCTCACCGGCGGCGGCACCGAGTCCGACAACCTCGCGGTCAAGGGCCTGTACTGGGCCCGCCGGGACGCCGACCCGGCCCGCACCCGGGTGCTGTGCAGTCCGGTCGAGCACCACGCGGTGCTGGACGCGGTGCACTGGCTCTCCGAGCACGAGGGCGCCGCCGTCGAGTACCTGCCGGTCGACGAGCACGGCCGGGTGCACCCCGAGGCACTGCGGTCCGCGATCGAACGCGACCCGGCGTCGGTGGCGCTGGTCACCGTGATGTGGGCCAACAACGAGGTCGGCACCGTCCAGCCGGTCCGCGAACTGACCGCCGTGGCGGCCGAGTACGGCATCCCCGTGCACGCCGACGCGGTGCAGGCGCTCGGTCAGGTCCCGGTCTCCTTCGCCGAATCCGGCCTCACCGCGCTCACCGTCACCGGACACAAGATCGGCGGCCCGTTCGGCATCGGCGCGCTGCTGCTCTCCCGGGGCGCCGCGCCCGTACCGCTGCTGCACGGCGGCGGGCAGGAGCGCGACGTGCGCTCCGGCACCCTGGACGCCCCCGGCGCGGCCGGCTTCGCGGCCGCCGCCGCGATCGCCGTCGAACGGCGGGCCGAGCACACCGTCACGCTGGGCGCGCTGCGGGACGAACTGGTGGCCTCGGTGCTGGACGCCGTCCCCGACGCGATCCTCAACGGCGACCCGTCCGCGGCCGGGCGGCTGCCCGCCAACGCGCACTTCTCCTTCCCCGGCTGCGAGGGCGACGCCCTGCTGATGCTGCTGGACGCCCAGGGCATCGAGTGCTCGACCGGCTCCGCCTGCTCCGCCGGGGTGCCGCAACCCAGCCACGTGCTGCTCGCGATGGGCGTCGACCCGCTGCTGGCCCGCGCGTCGCTGCGGTTCTCGCTCGGCCACACCTCGGTGCGGGAGGACGTGACGGCGCTGGCGGCGGCCATCGGGCCGGCGGTGCAGCGGGCGCGCAACGCCGGGCTGGCCTCCGTCCGGCGCTGATCCCGGCCGTGCGGCGCTGATCCCGGCCGTGCGGCGCCGTTCCCGGCCGTCCGGCGCTGATCCCGTCTTCCGGGAACAGCCGGGCCACCCCGTACCCTTGTTGCCATCATGACTGACTTCCCGGGTGCCCCGACCACTCCGTCCACCGGCCGTCTGCGCGTGCTCGCGGCGATGTCCGGCGGAGTCGACTCCGCCGTCGCCGCCGCCCGCGCCGTCGAAGCCGGACACGAGGTGACCGGTGTCCACCTGGCGCTGTCCAGCAACCCGCAGTCCTTCCGGACCGGCGCGCGCGGCTGCTGCACCATCGAGGACTCCCGGGACGCCTGGCGGGCGGCCGACGTGATCGGCATCCCCTTCTACGTCTGGGACCTCGCCGAGCGCTTCCGCGAGGACGTCATCGACGACTTCGTCGCCGAGTACGCGGCCGGGCGCACGCCCAACCCGTGCCTGCGCTGCAACGAGAAGATCAAGTTCGCGGCGCTGCTGGACAAGGCCGTCGCCCTCGGCTTCGACGCCGTCTGCACCGGCCACTACGCCCGGATCGTCGACCTGCCCTCCGGCGCGCGCGAACTGCACCGGGCCGTCGACTCCGCCAAGGACCAGTCCTACGTCCTCGGCGTCCTCGACGCCGACCAGCTCGCCCACTCGCTCTTCCCGCTCGGTGACACCACCAAGGAGGAGATCCGGGCCGAGGCCGAGCGCCGCGGCCTGGCCGTCGCCAAGAAGCCCGACAGCCACGACATCTGCTTCATCGCCGACGGCGACACCCAGGGCTTCCTCGCCAAGCACCTCGGCACCGCGCCCGGCGACATCCTCGACGCCGACGGCACCAAGCTCGGCGAGCACGACGGCGCGTACGGCTTCACCATCGGCCAGCGCAAGGGCCTGCGGATCGGCCGCCCGGCCGCCGACGGCAAGCCGCGCTACGTCCTGGACATCTCCCCGGTGAACAACACCGTGACGGTCGGCCCGGTCGAGGGCCTCGACGTCACCGGGCTGACCGCCATCCGCCCCCGCTGGTGCGGCACCGAGCCCCTCGCCGACGGGCGCTACACCGCCCAGCTCCGCGCCCACGGCGAGGAGGTGCCGGTGAGCGCCTCGGTCGTCGACGGCGAACTGCGGGTGCGGCTGGACACCCCGGTGCGCGGCATCGCCCCCGGCCAGGCCGTGGTCCTCTACGACGGCACCCGCGTCGTCGGCTCCGCCACCATCGCCACCACCGAGCGCCCGGCCGTCACCGCCTGAGCGGCAGCGGCCGGGAGGGCCGGGCCTCCTGTCCACGCAGAGGCCCGGCTGGATCCCGGTGTCGGCAGGCCGACCGGCAGCGGGTGAGATGTCGGCCCGGTCGGCCATAGTGGACGGCATGACCTTCTACGAGCAGCACCGCGAGTTCATCGAGGAGCTGGAGCGGATCACCCCGGAAGGCGTCCGGATCGAATGGTCCGGAGACACGCTGATCATGCAGGCGTCGCCGTCCAACATCCATCAGCTCAACGTGGCCCAGGTGCGCAGGCAGTTCGAGCAGCACGCTCCTGACGGCTACCTTCCCAGCGAGCGGAGCGAGATCGTCAGCCCGGACGTCTCCAAGGGGCGTGAGCCGGACCTGACCTACCTCCCCCTCGACGTCCTCTCCCAGCCGGGTAACAAAGCCCCTGCCGCCGAAGCCCTGATCGCCGTGGAGATCGTCTCGCCGTCCAACCCGGGCAACGACTGGATGGACAAGCTGCACGACTACGCCGTGATGCGCATCCCGCTGTACCTGATCGTGGACCCGCGCCAGCAGACGGTGACGCTGTTCTCCGAGCCGAACCACGACCGCTACCACACCCGCAGCGACCGGAAGTTCGGCGACGCGATCACCATCCCGGAGCCCTTCGGCTTCAGCCTGAGCCTGTCGAAGCTCGTGCCGTACACCGAGTAATGGCGGTGAGCGGTGGGCAGGGGGCGTGATAGACCAGACGACACTATGAATATCTCTGTCTTCTGCTCCGCGTACTCGCTCGACGACCGCTACTCCGCCCCCGCCGCCGAGTTCGCCCGGCTCCTGGGGGAGGGCGGGCACACCCTGGTGTGGGGCGGCTCGAACGCCGGGCTGATGGGGCTGCTCGCCGACGAGGTGAAGGCGGCCGGCGGCCGACTGGTCGGCGTGATGGTCGAGATGCTGCGGCACAAGGCGTACGTCGGCGCCGACGAGCTGGTGTGGACCGCCGACCTCCCCGAGCGGAAGGCGGAGCTGGCGGCCCGGGCCGACGCGATCGTCGTCCTGGTGGGCGGGCTGGGCACCCTGGACGAGGTGACCGAGGTGCTGGAGCTCAAGAAGCACGGGATGTTCGACAAGCCGGTGGTCGTGCTGGACACCGAGGGCTTCTACTCCGGCCTGCGCACCCAGATGGAGCGGATGGACGCCGAGGGCTTCCTGCCGCGCCCGCTCGCCGAGCTGATCACCTTCGCGGACACCCCCGCCGAGGTCTTCGCCCAGCTCAAGGCCTGAGAGGATCGGGTCCATGGCTGCACATCTGATCACCGGCGCCGGCTCCGGCATCGGCGCCGTCCTCGCCGAGCGACTCGCCGAGCGCGGGGACGAGCTCTGGCTGCTGGCCCGCGACGCCCGCCGGGCCGCCGAGCTGCGCGAGCGCTTCCCCGGGGCCCGCACCCTCGTCGGGGACCTCGGCGACCCGGGCAAGCTCTCCTGGGCCTTCGGCCACCAGCAGCTGCCCGTCGAGCTCGACTCCCTCCTGCACGTCGCGGGCGTCGTCGAGCTCGGCCCGGTCGGCGACCTGACCCCCAAGGCCTGGCAGGAGACGCTCAACGTCAACCTCGTCGCCCCCGCCGAGCTGACCCGCCTCCTGCTGCCGTCGATCCGGCTGGTCAAGGGCCACGTGCTCTTCGTGAACTCCGGCGCCGGCCTGAACGCCCACGCCGAGTGGTCGGCGTACGCGGCCAGCAAGCACGGCCTCAAGGCGCTTGCCGACGCGCTGCGCCACGAGGAGCACGCCAACGGCGTCCGGGTCACCTCCGTCTACCCCGGCCGCACCGCCACCGCGATGCAGGTCAAGGTGCACCAGCAGGAGGGCAAGGAGTACGACGCCGACCGCTGGATCGAGCCGGAGTCCGTCGCCAAGGCGGTCCTCGCCGCCCTCGACGCCTCCCGCGACGCGGAGATCACCGACATCACCGTCCGCCCGGGGCGCTGACGCGCCGCGCGGGACACCGGCGACGGCCGACGCCCCGCGCGCCCACCGGAG